>JABWCP010000027.1 GCA_013360215.1 bacterium
TCGTATCGTATCCGCTCCGCTATGGGACTCCGCATACGTCACCGCATCACGCAGTGAACCGGCACCGGCATCGTTGGTATTGATGACTAATAGCGGATCAACCGCAATGGCTAACACGGGCGCCGAAAAAGCCGATGAATGAAAGAAACTGTCCTGTATGGCGGTATAATACATACCCGGTATGGGCGGTACTTTTATAGACCAATTACCCGACGCATCGGCATAAACTGAGTCGAGATAAATACGGCCTTGATCTGCCGAATCAGCATAAATTTGAATAAGAGCGTTTTTACCTGAATAACCGCTGACTGTAGAATCAAAATCAACGGACGTGATGACAGGCGCCCATACATTCTGATGTGCACCCGCAACGAGTGAAATACCACCGCCGCCATTGGAATAAATCTCGTTGGCGAAGAAGTGATCGCTATCCACCTGAAATCCGGTTTGATCGGCGGTAATTCCAAAATTCGTATTATAGGCTATCCGATTTCGGGTTATTTCGTTGTTGTGCGCAAAGGTCGAAATACCTGCAATAAAGACTCCGTTGCCCGCATTACCCAGCGCAGTGACGCTGTCAATGGCAACGCCAATCAGGTTATGCAAGACGACATTGTACGCAGATATGCCGGTATTGCCAATAATCGCAATACCGTTACCGCTATTTCCGGAAATTACATTTCCGGAACCAATTTCTCCAACTTGATTCGCTGAACCGCCGTCAATTTGAATCCCGTCGTTGCCGTTGGGTATAGCCGTGCTACCGGAAAGATCCGTGCCGATCAAATTTCCAATAATCAAATTGCTGTCGGTTCCAACATCCTGAATACGAATTCCCTGATTGAAATTTCCTGACACGATATTTCCGCCGGAACCGGTGTTATTCCCAATAAGAGCGTATTGAGTCCCGTTTTCAATAACGATACCGATATTATTGGGAAGGGCCACAGCTCCGGTGCGGTCCACACCCACAAAATTCTGAAACACCATCGTTGAGTCCGCATCGTTTAGAATGATTCCATTGCCGCTATTACCGGCAATCACGTTGGCGGCCGCCCCGGCATTGAGTCCTATCTGATTGTTCACACTGCCGTATACACCGATACCGTTACCGGTTCCGAGGCTGATGGTTCCGGTCGAATCGGTGCCTACATAATTACCCGCTACAAGATTGTAATTTGAATTATTCTGAATATAGATTTGCACAGGGAAGTCTGCACCCGAACCGTTATTTCCAAAAACATTACGCCCCGCGTCCGTTCCGTCTCCTACGACGTTATAGGAGCTGTTATCCAGTGTAACACCAGAACCTGCTCCTCCTCCTGACCAATTGGGCATGGCGGCTAAACCGGTAATATCTGTTCCCACAAAATTTCCCAAAATCGAGGTACCGGAAGAATTTTCAACCATGATGCCAGCGCCGTTAAGTACGTTGGAAGAATTATTTGAAATAATATTTCTACCGGCCGGAGTTCCGTCGCCGATCATATTGCCCACGGCATTGAGAATATGAATTCCATAATCCTGATTGCCCATCGCAAGCGTCCCACTGGAGTCAGTGCCGATAAGATTTCTGGCCACAATATTGCTATCAGATTGTATCAGAACCCCACTGTTCATATTGCCAGAAATGACGTTATATTCAGAAGACAGCGGATCCCCGATTCGGTTGTATTTGGCGCCACTACTGATGACAACCCCGTGACTGTTTGCACTAGTTGTAACTCCATCGAGCGTACCAATCCAATTGCCAGCAACGACATTTGAGTCTGTTCCCGTATGTTCAATGACTATACCCGGAGCCTGCCCACTGCCACTGTTACTTGCAATAATAATATTGCGCCCGCTTATCGTACCATCCCCAATTTTGTTTCCCTTCGCACCGTTGATGAGGTGCACCCCAATATTATTAGCGTAAAGGTAATTGCCTATGATCAGATTATATCTGCCACTATCAATATCGATACCGCTTGCGCCGGTCAAGAATTCAAGAATACCAAGGTGTTTGATCGTGTTGTAGGATGAAGCTATATAAAGACCAAAGTCAAGAGTGGACCCACCGCTGATGAAAATATCATCGGCTATACCATTTCCGTTGATGTCGCCATCGATCACAGTGCCGTTATCCGTCAAATGAGGAAGTTCCGATGCCACATAAATAGTCTGCCCGGAAACTGAAGCGTCAAACCGTATCGTATCCAGCCCTGCATTGGAATTCGCGAAATTAATAGCATTTCGCAGTGTGCCAAACGAGCCGTCATCCAACACGGAAGTAATCAGCAAAGGATCGCTGAATGTCAAACTATCCGGTATGCTGAAACCAGACGTCCGCCCGACGCTGCTCTGCAATGCCGTCAGGAATGGCGCCTCACCGCCAAGCAGGGTCACAGGTACGGCAAAATTGCCCGCGCCATCAGCAACGCCGGTTCCGATGCGAAGCCGCCCTTGATTCGTGGAATCCACGTAGATTTGAACGAACGCGTTGGGGTCCGACGTTCCGTGAACCACGGAATCCATACTCATGAAAGAAATCATCGGAGGGGTTATACTGCCATTGGAGCCGGCAACGTAATTCATGCCGCCGAGGTTGTTGCTGTAGATACGGTTTCCGTGGGCAATCATACTGTCCGCGCTCGCACTGCCGTCCATTTCGATTCCGTGGAAATTATTGAAGGCAATGGCATTGTCCAACAACAGATTCCGCCTGGCGCCGAGCAGCGAATAGATCCGAACGCCCATCTGGTTATTGCCAACGGGGGTAACGCCATCAGCACCCACGCCGATATTATTATTAATGATCGTGTTTTCGTCCGCAAGGCCGCCATTCGAGAATATGAAGATTCCATGATTTGCGTTCCCGGAAATCGTGTTGCCGTTACCGATCGTATTAACGCTTGCATTCTGCAATTGGATACCCATCCCAACGTTTGCGAGAGGCGCGTTACCTGAGATGTCCACGCCAATGAAGTTGTCTTCAATCACGTTGGAATCTGACCATATTTCGATGCCGTTGCCTGTATTGCCGGAGATAATGTTTCCGAGACCGGGCTTGCCGATAAAATTCGCGTTAGAACCCGCATCAAAGTAAATTCCGCGTTCGTTGGGAATCGCCGCTGTGCCGCTGAAATCGGTACCGATCTTATTATCGAAAATTTCTACTTCTTTTGCATAATAGGAAAAACCGGTGTAGCCAAAATTGATGGCCAGGGCGCCCGCGCCGCTCCATCCGGAAATAATATTACTATGAATCTTCAGACCACGTCCGTTTTGAATGTAGATACCCGAAAGATGACTTGGGGCATAGGTTAGGGGCGCCGATCCAGCCGCATTCGTTCCGATCTTGTTGTCGACAATCTTGGTCGAATCAAGATCATTGGAACTGCCGTAAAAAAATATTCCATAACCCCGCGCTGAAATGACGTTGCCTCGTATTTCGTGTTGCCCGCCGCCAGCTGGCGCCAGGATGTCGATGTTGTTCACGTTGCTGTAGAGTGCCGTTCCGTCGGTACCGATATAATTATAGAGTATTTTCGCCCGGCGTGCCGCATTCGAAATCGTCAGTGCCGCTTCGGAACCCTGCACAAACCGAATGATCGTCAAACCCTTGATGGTAATATCGTTTGCGGCAACGCGCACGAATGCTTCGTTGATACCGTTGTTGATCCCGTCGATTACAACGTCGGGAATGTTGTCGGTATTATAGTCTCCATTGATAAATAGAGAATCATCGGTAATGTCGGGTAACTGAGAGGCGAGTAAGACGGAATCGACTGATACATTGAAAATGATCGTATCAGGACCGGCGTGAGAGTTGGCATAGTCGATTGCGTCGCGCAGTGATCCGCTACCGCCATCCCCTTTTGATGTAACCAAAGTTGTTGTCGGCAAAATGACCGCGTTTTTGAGAACATAGATTACATTCGCAGTATTGTCGGCGGCGGCAATTTCCATGGTCGCTGTGCCTGAAAAATTTCCTGATGAAAGGATAACACCGCCGTTGCCCGTGCCGTAGGAAGAACCTGCTACGAAGTTACCGGCGCCATCATTGACGATCGTCTGGACATTCGTGGATCCGTAGTTCACGGCAGCCACGTCCATGTCGCCATCTCCTTCAAAATCACCCAAAGTTATGGATTGCGGTAATGAACCGACGCCAATTTCGTTGCCGGAGAATCCACCGACGCCGTCATTCAATCTGATCCCTACGTTACCGCTGTTCTCATTACAAAAAGCAATATCCATAAGCCCGTCGCCGTTGAAATCGGCCGCACGGATGGCTCTCGGCTGGATCCCGTTGGTCGTAAAATCTCCGCCGCCGCTGAAGATGCCTGTCCCGTCATTGTAACGTATCGAAAATGTTCCACTGCTGTAGTTCGAAGCGGCGAGATCAAGATCACCGTCATTGTCAAAATCGGCAACTGTGATGAAGTACGGATTATTCTGAAGATTGATCACACCGCCAAGGCTGAAAACCGTTCCCGTTCCATCGTTAAACCGAACTCTCAATTCAGTTCCGCTTTCCGTGGATATGATGTCAACGTCACCGTCACCGTCAAAATCGCCGGCCGCAACGGTCAACTGAGCTACACCCGTGCTGATATTGGCAAGCACACCAAAATTGCCGCTTCCGTCGTTGGAGCGAAGGGATATGTCCGAACTGGAATTATTGGCAACCGCAATGTCAACGTCGCCATCGCCGTCAAAATCAGCAGACGCGATCTCATAAGGTAGACTGCCCACCGCTACGTTTGACAAAACGGTGAAGCCGCCGGAGCCGTCATTAATGGCAATGGAAACATCGTTCGTCGATTGATTGACAACCGCCATATCCAGACTTCCGTCGTTATTGAAGTCGGCAGCCGCAATGGCTTTTGGAAAAGTTCCCACGACAACGGTATCGCCCGCGGAAAAGAAACCCGTCGCAAGATTCGTCTGAACATAGAACTGCCATGAATATGGTTTAAGCGTATCGCTGCTTATGGCTAATATACCCCGGGTCAAAGTGACGGTAACAAGTTCACCGGGAATAAAATCCGTATTGGGGTCAATATTTGCCGTTTGCGCACCGTATCCGTATGTAAAAGTATGATCACCGCTTTGCGCACCACGAATGAGAATATTTCTCGAATTCAGACTATCCGTTAGAATATCCGATGTGAAATTTACAATAATATTGCTGTTTGCTGGAATAGAAAGCCCATTGGCCGATGGTGTGGTCGAGACGATTGACAGCGGAGGCGCCATCGCGCCGGATAAGACATATGTCGGGCCATTGAACAGCGTGAGATTTCGACTATTTGGTGTTGCGTCGAATGTTGTTGAACCGGCTCCTTCATCAAAATGCCAGTTCGCCAAAAGACCAGCTTCGTCCCCGCGTGATGGGCTAGCCTGAACCGATGCCATTTCCGCATCCGTCAACCCGCGGTTCCAGATCCGCATTTCATCGATCTGACCTTCAAAATGCAGGCTATTGTATGGATTCACACCGACACCGATGGAGCCGGATGTAATATTCTGGACATTTCCACTGACTACAGAATCTACAACAACACCATTCTTATAGGCGTAAAGCTGACCATTGCGAAGAACGACCGCCACATGCGTCCAGACGTCATTCGTATATGGAATTCCTACAAATATTTGGCTCCCGTCCCATAGATAGGCCCAAATACGGTCCTGGCCGGTATAATCACCGCGCGTTAATCCGAGATAACCTCCGGCATCAAGGATAATCCCTTGGCCTTCATAGATCGTGGAAATCGACGGAGACGTACCGTTTGGCTTAACCCAGCCGCTGATCGTGACCGATGACGGGTCAACGCCCAAGTTCTGGTATGACGTAAAGATCGCCGCCTCATCATCAATGCCCTCAAGACTCAGCGCCTGACCGGCACCCGCTACCGGAACCGCCGCGTCTTCATTGGAGTAGCCGCTTTCATCGGTAGCATTGATTGCTTTGATACGGAAATAATATAACGTTCCGTTAACAAGTCCCGTAATCGTCTTGTTTGTTCCAACTGAAGAATCCGTCTGTACCATAGGATTGGGATTGACGTCATGATAAATGCGGTATAATGTTGCGCCAGGTGCAGCGCTCCAGTTCAATTCGACCTGCCCATTTTGAGCTACCGCATATAAACCGCTTGGTGACGGTAGAATCGCATCATTGAATGCAATCGAGACATCATTGGAACCCGCATTTGGCGTAATCAGATCGATAGAACCGTCGCCGTCAAGATCCGCTGCGGCAATATCATAAGGCTGTGATCCGACAGAGATCGCTGTGCTTCCTGAAAAATTGGCCGCGCCGTCGTTATAACGTACAGAAACCGTATTGGCATTCCAATCTGCCGTCGCAAAATCCACATCGCCATCGCCGTCAAGATCACTGGCAACCAGTGAGTAAGGAAACAGGCCGACCGTCGGTGTTTGACCGCCGAAAAAGTTTCCTGACCCGTCATTCAACACTACCGATGCGTCATTGGACCCGACGTTTGCCGTCAGAATATCGATATCTCCATCGCCATCCAAATCTGCCGCCTGAATGCCCTGCGGATTGGTTCCAACAGCCGGATCGGATGCAATCGGGAAATTACCCGCGCCGTCATTCAGACGAACCGATATGCTGTTTGCCCCCACATTGGCCGTCGCAAAATCCATATCGCCGTCGCTGTCAAAATCGCCCGTCGTAATATCATACGGCGTTGTTTGGACAGAAACCGTAGCGCCGCCGGTAAAATTTGCCGCGCCGTCGTTGATCAAAACGCTCACATTATTTGAATTCGCGTTCGCCACAACCAGATCAAGGTCCCCGTCGCCGTCAATATCAGCGGATTGAACAGCATACGGACCGGAGCCTACTGCAACACTTGGTCCTGAAAAATTACCGGCTCCGTCGTTAAGCAGTGTCGTAACAGTATTACCGCCGGCGTCGGCGGTAACAATATCCATATCGCCGTCATTGTCGAGATCGGCCACATGAGGACCGTACGGATTGGTTCCAACCGGAACCGTATAACTTGATAAAATTCCGCCGATGCCGTCGTTAAGAATGATCGTGACTTCACTCGGTGAAACATTAGTGGCCACGATATCGATCGTACCATCCAGGTTAAAATCTGCCGTCGCAACGCCGCCAGGGTTTGTCCCGGCGGCAAGATTTGATGCCGGTAAAGAATAGGACGCCGCGGCAAAGGACGGCGCGGCCGTAAATTGAAATTGAATATTCCTCAAAATATTTCCGCTGACGGCGACATTTGAAGCGCCAGACATGATCACAGTAACCACTTCACCCGGTTTAAAATTGGCCGTCGGATCAATCGTCAAAGTATACAAGACATTATCATAAAACAGCGATGTATTCATATAGCCGCTCAGCGAACCAAAAACTTTGGCGTCGAATGAACTCATATCTTCAGGATATTCCACCACAATGTTGGCCGTAGGATTGATTCCAACGGTGTTTGGGATCGGAATGACAGAAGTAGGAACGATATAATTGTTATTTTTTAAGACTGTCGTATTTCCGCTGACCGAACCGTCGACGCGGATTATATCGATGTCGCCGTCATTGTCTACGTCTCCTCCATCGATTGACCATGCAGGCCCTGGCCCGACGAACGCGTTATAAGAACCCGAAAAGTTGGCGGACCCGTCATTAATGCGAATCGAAACTGTAGTTGCCCCGCCTGTATTTCCGGCCGCGATGTCCACATCGCCGTCGCCGTCAAGATCACCGAGAAATACTGAGCGTGGAGAAACCAGACCGCTAATGTCGGAACCACCGGAAAAAACACCTGTGCCGTCGTTGAGGCGGACGGATATATCGCTTCCGCCCTCGTTGGCCGTGACCAGATCTAGATCGGTATCGGCGTCCAGATCAGCCAGTCTGACCATGACCGGACCAAAACTTACAGAAGAAGTCCCTCCGGAAGAAAAACCCGCCGCGCCGTCGTTGAGCAAAATGGATACTGTGTTGTCGTTATAATTCGACGCAAGCAGGTCAATGTCCCCATCGCTGTCAACATCTCCTCCCGTTACGCCGACCGCAAGATTTCCCACCGCCACATCGGTAGTTCCGGAAAAATTACCTGCGCCGTCGTTGAGACGGATCGACACGTTATTCGATCCGCTGTTGGCCGTGACAAAATCAACATCGCCGTCGCCGTCAAAGTCCGCTGCAAAAACAGATTGGCCGTTTCCTCCGATCGCAAAATTATTTGGGCCTGAAAAACTACCTAAACCATTATTGATATAGGACGCTACAAAACCGGAGGAAGCTATTAATAGGTCCAAATCACCGTCATTGTCAATATCGGCGGCTGTCACGGCTCTTGAATTTGTTCCGGATGAAAGATCAGTACTGCCGGAAAAATTGCCTGTTCCATCATTGAACCGAATCGAGACAGTTCCATCGACATCATTGGCCGCAGCCATATCAAGATCACCGTCCCCGTCCAGATCGGCCAGACTGACTCCGAACGGAGTGGAGCCGACCGTTGCTCCGGGCAGCGTGGTGAAAGTTCCCGTCGCAGGGAAAGCACCAACGGTAAATTGCCAGGAATAGGGGTTGAGCGTATCCGTGTTGGTAGCGATGATACCGTCGGTGAGTGTGACCGTTACTACTTCACCAAATTTGAAATCGGTATCGGGATCGATGGATAAGCTGGCTTCGTAAAAGTAATTAGCCGTATGTAACCCGCTGTGGGAACCGCGGATCTTGATCGTGGCATTATTTAAAGTGGCCACATTGATATCTTGAGGAAAATTGACGAAGATATTCGATGAAATGCCTACATTACCCTGATTTTGCAGCGGAGTTACGGATGTAACATTGAAATAACCGGGAGCATTTATTAGGATCGAAACATCATTTGAAACGCTGTTCGCGGTTGCAAGATCCATATCCCCATCCCCGTCAAAGTCCGCCGCATAGACGGAAAGGGGACTCCACCCCACCGCGACATCGGTAGTTCCTGAGAAATTGCCTGCGCCGTCATTGAGGCGTATCGAAACATAATCACTCAAATCTGCCGTCGCGATGTCCATATCCCCATCCCCGTCAAAATCCGCCGCATAGACTGAAGATGGACCACTCCCAACATATACAGTGGTACTTCCGGAAAAATTACCGGCGCCGTCATTCAGGCGTATCGAAACACTATTTGAACCACTATTGGCCGCAGCGATGTCCATGTCCCCGTCGCCGTCAAAATCTGCGGCATACACTGATTGTGGATTTGTTTCCACCACGATATCGGTCGTCCCTGAAAAGTTCCCTGACCCGTCATTTAGGCGTATCGAAACATCATTTGAGCTGAAGTTAGCCGTCGCGATATCTATGTCTCCGTCGCCGTCAAGATCTGCCGCATAAACTGAATACGGTACCGACCCAGACGGAACATCAGTGGTCCCCGAAAAATTACCCGCACCATCATTCATTCGAATGGATACCGTACTCGAACCTGTGTTTGCCACCGCTATGTCCATGTCGCCGTCGCCATCAAAATCCGCCACATAGACGGATTGTGGTCCTGTGCCAACCCCGACATTCGTGCTTCCGGAAAAATTTCCAGCGCCGTCATTCAGGCGTATCGAAACACTATTTGAACTTGGATTTGCTGTCGCGACGTCCACGTCCCCATCGCCGTCAAAATCTGCGGCATACACTGAAAATGCGCCTGACGCAACCGCGACATCGGTGCTTCCCGAAAAATTACCTGCTCCGTCATTCAGGCGTATCGAAACATTACTTGAACCCCCGTTTGCCGTCGCGATATCCATATCCCCATCCCCGTCAAAGTCCGCCGCATAGACGGATCGTGGATTGGTCCCTACCCCGAAGTTGCTAGCTACCTGCGGGAATGTTGCCGGCGCAATATCAGATGCAACTGTGAATTGCGTGACGTACGTTTTCAGAGTATCCGTATCCGTGGCCCTGATACCGCTTGTCAGAATAACCGAAACGGCTTCACCGGGTTTGAAATCAACATCCGGATTGATCGTCACCGTTAAGCCGCTGGGTGTGTATGAAGCAGAATGAAGTCCGCTCTGTGAACCGTATACTTTCATATTCGAAGCTGTCAATGTACCAACATTGACGACTTGTGAGAAAGTCACTGTGATGCCGCTGTTTGAACTGATGTTTCGTGCGTTCTGTCCCGGCACCGTGGAGGCCACCGTGAAATACGGATTGTTGACGCCAAGATCGCCCTGCGAAGTCATCAATTGGGCATAAACGTCATAATTTCCGCTCCTCTGATCCGACCAAATAACGATCGCATTCCCGGAGCCGTCGTGTACCATCGTATGCCAGAATTGATAACCGTTTGCAGAACAAACAACATTGCCGTTTGGCGACCAAAGAATATTTCCGGATCCGTCTATACGCTGGGCAAAAATGTCTGCGTCGATGGCGGGGGTCGCATACCATGAAACAAATATCCCGCCTGCGCCGTCGGATGTGATAACGGCTTCATCGGGAGAACCGTTCGTGCTGGCGGCCACACCATTGGCCGGCCACAGAGCGACGCCGGAAGAGTTAAGTCTTTGCGCATAGATCCCCGCGCCGGCGCTTCGGGTGTCATACCATCCTATAAATACTCCGCCTGATCCGTCCGCTACAAGACTTGGGATCTGTTGAAATCCGTCCGCAACAGCAACGGCAACGCCGTTTACGCCCCACTGCAGAGCGCCTGCGCTGCTTACACGCTGGGCAAAGAGATCGAAATCTCCATTACGCGTATCCCGCCATGCGATAAAGGCTCCACCTGATCCGTCGGCGACAATTGAAGGGTAGTCTTGATAACTTGCAAAGGTACTGATAGCTTCACCGTCAACCGTCCATTGCGTGACACCGACATTGTTGATCCTTTGTGCATAGATCCGATTATCCGTGCCGTTTCGAAAATCATGCCATGTGATGATCGCGCCGCCCGAGCCGTCGTCGGTTATCCCGCCAATGGTTTGGTTGTCAGTTGCGACGCAAATGGAAACGCCATCGACCGTCCATTGAGGAACCCCAGTCGCGTTGACCTTTTGTACATATATATCTGTTGCACCGCCCCTATTGTCGTTCCATGCAATTACGGCTCCGCCCGAGCCGTCGGCGGCAATTCGTGCATCCGTTTGATTGCCGCTCGCGCCGGTTATCTGCACTCCGTTCGCCGTCCAAAGTACAGTTCCGCTTGCATCGATCCGTTGCGCATATATGTCGTAATTAGCACCGCCGTTCCGGTTATCCGTCCACGTTATAATGGCACCGCCGTTGTTATCGGTTACGATCTTCGGACTTGACTGCCCGCTGGTCGCATTACTGATGACCACGCCGTCAACTGTCCAGAGAGGCGCGCCGGTTGCGTTCAATCGTTGGGCGTAGATATCGGGATTGGCGCCGCCGCGGTAATCTTCCCATACAATGAAAACCCCGCCGCTGCCGTCTGGAATAGCCTGAGGGTATCTTTGATCCCCAAATGTCGTAGATACGGGATTACTAACTGTTGGATTCGTTGACCATTGGGCCGACACACTTCCGATGCCGGTAAGACCCATGACCGCTGCGGCCATGGTTATTTTGACTAACACGCGTGCAAGTTTCATCCTCGAAACGTGGAAACGGAATAGATTTGGAATATCATGGCGAATTGATAAAACCAATTCATAAAGTCGTGGCAATCCGTTCATGGATGAACTCCGATATAATGAAAGAATGGAATATGCGAGCTAATACTTAATTATGTCAAAATCAATGTCAACATTTCTACCGTGAAAAAACGCTAAAAAATATGTACTCCTTTGATGCGGCGCACTGCGGCAATCCCAGTTCCGGTCGCATGGTAAAACAGAGGCTCCAAAAAATGAGAAGAATGAAATGTAAAAGCTTGGGAACAACACATATCATCAGGGACGGGATATTGGCAGGCCATGGAAACTTCATTCCAGTGCAATGGCTCTTGAATTTTCGTAATCACCTCGAATGAAGCGGACGAAGCTGGAACCGTGGATATGCCAAAACGACATGATGCTTCGATACACTGCGTATAAATAACCTGATCAAATGTATCGTGCCATTCATCCGTCCATGCGATAATCACACCGCCAAAAATTTCCTCGCCCATGGCCGGGAAGGTTTGCTGGCCCGCAACCGAAGTGATTGCATCACGATTGCTCATCACCAGAACTGATCCCGAGCCGTCACTCCGTCGGGCACATATGTGCTCCGGCAATGATCTCTCGTCATTGCAGACAATATTAGCGTTGCAATTTTCGCCGATGCTAATTCTATTGGTAAATCGGCCTTTCGATACCGTATAGATAGCCGCGTCATCGGTCGCACTTGATACAACACCTGACATGTTTATCAGTTGTGCAAAAATCGTATTGCTTCCGATCATGAGCATCGCAACTACAACACGGCCTATCTTACAAAAGACCTTTGCGGGTGATTGCCGATAAGGTAATTGGTTGTCAAAAAGAAATGCGTTTTGCGATGGGTTGGAAAGACCGATCGAGCGTAAATACGAGATCACGGATATCTCCATAGATGTGGATATTATATAACCGTTTCTCTAATCGCGCAGACTATAAAAACGCAATATACAAAACGCACGAAGCGTGTATATCGAAAGAAACGTCAAATTTCGTTTTTGCAGGCTGAGAACAGCGCCCGCTCATGGGATTGTAAAGGACGTATTTTCCTCAAAACACGTCCGCGTGAGAATACAAAACTCTATTTGATATGCTGTGACTCATTATCACAACATCAAAAAACTGTAGGACTAAATTACCGCAAAGGGCGCGCAGTGTCAAGCCCTTTGCCGATCCATGAATATGGGATCGCAAAACTTCTTTTTTACTGCGGCGTTGGGAAGTCCGGGGGACCACCTCCGAGCGGACCGGACGAACTGCCTCCGCCGCCGCCAACCAAACTCAGCAGCAGTAACACGGCCAATGCACCGCCTGCGATTCCGCCGGCTATTAATAGCGGACGACGGGAACGCTTGATTTCGCGGGCTTTGATATCAGCTTGTTTGGCTTCCATTTCTTCCGTCAGATAACTGTGCGGGATCACCGTCGTGTATCCCGACGCGATAGTCACACTGTCATCCGCAGGCAATGTACTGCCGGCACAGAATGCCTCCGCAGCGGCGCGGTATGTTTTACTGAAATCGGCGGAAGTATCTTTAGCCACGCCTGTCAAGCGTCGAATTACGTTGACCGACGGTTCATATCCGGGGAAATAGTGAAGACTGGCACAAGCGTATTGAAGTGCCATCGTTTTATAATGCTCTTCTTTTTTTATTTGATACAGCGTTTCGCACACATCGGCCAAATGGTAATACGGGCTGAAAATGTCTATCGCTTCCGTACGGTAGCTGATCGCGCGTATCAGTTGATTATAAGCTACGGTATCTTTGTGCTGCACATTAAAGATATTCCCAAGGCTTTTGTAGGATTCATACAAATCGGTGTACGTCTTTTTTCCTTTTTCCATCATACGCATGCCTTCGCTGAAACGATCAGCCAAATCCGGATTCCCCATCGTCAGAAATCCGACGCGATAATCGGACGTAGAAAAATCTTTATGTTTCGTTATGGCTTTTTCATAAATCGCTTTCACGCCATCGTAGTTTTGACGCTTGGCTTCAAGCATCATCAGTTCGGAATACGCCGGTAAGAACCACGGATCTTTTTCATAGATTTCACGGAGCACGGCTTCACCGAGTTCCGGACCACTTTTTGTAAAATAATACGTATCCCCCTTGGGCGTTTTTTCCGCAAACGTCACGCTGTCCAATTTGAGATACAACTGTGCCAATTTGTATTTTACCGCCACGACACCGGGATTATGCGTAATGATATCTTCAAAAATAACCCGTGCGTTTTCGTATTGCCCTTTGCGCACCAGGTACTCCGCGGCATCATATTTATCGGCATCGGAAAGCTGCGTGTAGCTGGATCCTCCGAGCGCAATGATCAGTTCCGGATTATCCTGAAGCATGGAAGTGCGCGTCGTACCGCAGGAAATCAGCCCTGACATCGTCGTCAGAGCCGCCATCAACATCGTGTAAAAATTTTTACGCATCATACGATTGCTATATCCTTATTTAACCAAAAGCATTTTTCGGGTGAATGATTTACGCAAACCGGTTGTTGTTTCCAGTTCCACGCGATAAAGATAAACACCGGATGAAACCAAAGCGCCACGTTCGTCACGCCCGTCCCATGCCGCCGTACGCAAACCGGTCTCTTGGCGGTCACCGTTTACCAATGTCCGCACTTTTTGCCCAAGCATATTATAAACCGTCAGTGTTACTTTGGCCTGCGAAGCCAGTGCATAACGTATCGTCGTCCCCGGATTGAAAGGGTTGGGGTAGTTTTGCTGCAATTCAAACGCTTTAGGAAGTTGTTCCAATTCCGTTTGTTTACCTGCAAGATACTCCGGAGTTCCCGCCAAAATACGCATCAGCCATTTTGTGCCCGACGGCGGTAAGGACATTGCCGTTTCATGATCAATAAATGAATTCGTACTGACATTGAATAAACGCACGGACCAACCCGGTTCATTATTGACAATCTGCATCGTTAGTTCACCCGACTCCAAACCGGACTCCAATACAAAGTCCGAGGTAATACCCTGCTTATCAAAACGTATCGTTTTGCGATTGAGACCATGATCGCCCGACGGGAAATACACGCCGATGGTTTGCCCTGGGTTCTTAGGCTCCGGTTGTGCAAACGCTTCCGCATCATCGCGATCTAATACAGCCAGCGTAGTATAAAGATCACCGTAGCGAATTTGTTTTTTCAAACCTTCGGCGCTGAGCATGATACGAAATTTTTCACCTTCTAATTGGTTCGATGATTTAGGCATCCAAACAAAATTATCCGGTGTTACGCGAATCGTACGCGCCGCATTACCTTTTACATAAATCGCATACCCGCCAAAAGGCTGCAGCGTGGTGACTTCAGTGCTCCATGCTTCGGTCGCGCCGACGCCATATTCGATCGGCCCGTAAAACGCCGTATCTTCAAGTGCGGCAAAATTAATCGTGAACGGGTATGGGTTTCCTATCAGATTCCATCCCGGGGCCAGTGACATATCAAATCCCGTCGTCAGATTGGTTTTACCCGCTGCCGTATTAATCGGCATATCTACCGGCGACTTGTGATAAAACCACATCCCTGCACCATTGGCCAGGGCTGTGATTTCTGCAGGTTGCGCGTTGTACGCGATATAGTCACCCGAATACACACCGCTTAAAATCGAACTCAAATTTTTGCTATCCAGATCTGCCGGTACAGACACCAAACGCCAACGATTAGATGGAATGCCCGTAGGATATTTAGATCCTGCGAGGGATGAGGCCACAGTCGTAAATGTTACCGGTACGCTACTTGTATCACTGATGGCTGTATTAACTCTGCTATCCCGCGCACGAATATACAAAGCAATACCTTCCGTCGTGATATTCGAATCATGCACGGTAGCGGTAAATGTATTATTCGTACCGGCTGTCATGGTCAGTGAATCATAAGCCGATGTGCCTTTTTGGAAAAATAGTTTTACCCCCGATAGACTGCCATTATCCGTAACCGTCGCTGTCACCGTTAGCGATGCACCCGATGCAACGGATGCCGGAAGGGTAACATTGCTAATCGTCGGTGCGGTCACATCCAAAATATAAGTCACGTTGAATGTATCCGTTACCGTCGAATACCCGTCAAATGCGCTTGCAACGACGGCCGCTGTACCGCTGAACCCGGCCACACTGGCAATGTAAAGTGTATCGTGAGAAATCGTTGCGGTAAGCTCCGCAGGCGTCGTGGAGACCGAATACGTCAACGTCGTATTATCCGCGTCGGAAAAAACATGCGTCAATTTCCGGCGAAACGTCTTTCCGAACCCTTCAAAAAGCGAGGTATCGGGAATGGCATTCGCCACGATCGGCGCTACGCTATGCGTTGTATCACTTGCAGTCGACGATTGCGCGCTAAAACCAAAATTACCTACAGACGAGATTTTATAAAAATAAACGGTATTGGACGAAAGACTGGTATTACTGTAAGTCAGTGTGGGCGCCGCAACGGAATCTACCTGCACATAACCGGAAGCCGCTGTCGTCGAACGATACACGCGGTAACGTGTGATGACACCCGAAGGTTTATTCCAAGCTACATCAATGCGGTTGGTCGTCACACCGGAGGCCGTAACCCCTGTCGGTGTGGATGGCGCAGTACCGGTCACGGTTAGTGTTATTACTTTTCGGCGCAGTGTAGTCCCTATCGCAACCGTATTGGTCACATCGCACGTATAGTTTCCCGCGTCACTGGTTTTCACGGAATCAATGTACAACGTGTCATTATTGGTTGAAGGTATAGCGACATTGTTTTTCTTCCATGAATATTGATTATTGGCGCCACCTGCAGTGACTACTAAAATACGCGAAGACGCCTCCGCTGAGCTGACCGATGCATAACTATCCAAACTGTCCTGGCCGGAGTATGTAAATGTGGCGATACCGACATTGGGTTGAATGTCTTCAAAAGTAAATTTATTACCCGAAAGATTGAGCGAAGTCAATGTGCCGATATTTGAAAGATCAGGAAATACGCTCAGACGATTGTTCTGTACTTCCAGATTTTGCAGGGCGGCAAGATTTCTAAAGGTTACGGGTATAGAATCCGTAAACGCATTGTTATTCAGTGTCAGATCCGTCATGGCGTTAAGATTGCCCAGTGAAGGCGGGATTTGGCCCGAAAGCTGATTATTCTCAAGACCAAGATTGGCCAAATTGGTCAGATTCCCCAAACTGGAAGGAATAGTATTCGTAATGGCATTGCCATACAACTGAAGTGAAATGAGGCTTCCCAAAGTACCGAGTGTAACCGGAATACGTCCGGTCAGATTATTGTTATTCAGATCAATCGCCGTTACACGATTGCCACCGACGGTTACGCCAAACCAAGAGCTCACCGGTCCGGTTTTCCAATTGGTTTTGGTCGTCCAGTTAGTGCCGCCGGTACTGTCATAGAGATTGACCAGCGCCACGGAGTCGGCTGTGAGCACCTGCGCCGATAGCGGTCGCAAACCCCACCCGAAGATAAATGTAAAAACAACGACGAAACATGATTTCATAAAAGCCTCAGTGCATGTTCGCAAACAAATATTAATTCGATGTAAATTATCAGATTTGATTGACGGCAAGATCATTAAAAATTAGTTAAAAAACAATAGCCTAGCAAGTCTATTTTTTAGAAATCGCGGTGGCTCCGGCATGCTGCCACTCCACGCTGCCGTCGGCAAAAAATTCTTTCTTCCAGACCGGCAAATCTCGTTTTATTGCTTCCATAATCCAGCGGCATGCTTCAAATGCTTCGCCCCGATGCCCCGCACCGACGGCGACCACAATACTGGCTTCAGTAACTTTCAGCAAACCGATCCGGTGTACCGCATAAACCTTATTAAGCGGCCATTGCCCGCACGCCGACTGAAGAATCGTGCGCAGTATTTTTTCCGCCATATCAGGATAGGCCTGATAATCTATTTGCTCTACCGGTCTGCCGCCGAATTCGTTGCGCACCGTACCGATAAAAATATTCACAGCACCGTTTTCCGGGCTGAGGCAAAATTGATAAGCCGAATCCGCCGAAAGGGGCGATGTCGTGATCCGGGCAAAAATTTTTTCGTTATCTTCAGGCATAACTTTATCCTCCGCTGACCGGCGGTATAATACACACTTCATCACCGTTTTGAAATTGGACAGCGCCGGCGACGTATTCCATATTTACAGCCAGGCGGCTTTGGTTTTGATATGCCTTCAAGCGCGGAAATTTTTCGGCGATAACTTGCCAAAAAGTTTCTGCATCCGCTGAAGCCGGCAATACAATTACCGCCTCCTCGCATCCGGCCGCTTCACGGCACATCGCAAAAAATTTAACGCGTACATTGATCATGTTCATCATTCCACTGAAATCTGAGTTGCCGTCGTCGTTCCGAAAATCTCCGGATGATACATCGCTTCGGCTTTGGTAGCCGGCAGCGCAAACGTACCGTAGGTCGTCGCACGCACGTAATAGATAAACTTCTGTGTCCCGTTTTCAAAATAGTCAGCAAAAGCCACGACGCGATCATCGCGCATTTCCGAACGTGTAAATCCACCGTACTCCCACCAACGATTTTCGGTCCCACCGCCGTACGAAGATGCCGAAGTTGCCAAATCCGTGTTGATCGCTTCAAATCCCGCCGGCAACGGATCATCCAACACCACATATTGGCGTGCTTGCGCCGTACTGACCGTCAATGTGATTTTATAAATTTTACCGGCTTTATAACGTCCGTCCGTGACGACGTGACCCGAAGCGTCTTGTATCTCTTTGCTCACCCGCAATCCCTCATCGCGTGCCGGAGCATTACCGCCTGAACGCGGCGCATAGGTCATACGCGCATTGTAATATAAACGCCCCGCGCCTGTTTTGGATATATCAAGCGGCAATGCTTTACCGCTCGGAAATTCGGCTAAAGCCGTAAGGGATGTGTGACTCTGTGTCGTCCGGCCCTGATACATTTGGGAGAGCAATTGACGCCCTGCCAAACGCACCGTTGCTTTGAAATCCGGATCCACGTCTTCAAAATTTCTGAAATACGTGCCCAGCGCGTAAAACACATACAAGTTTTCCTGCGTCGTACGCCAGCGTCCTTGTTTACGTTCTTCAAGCATATATTTCACTACTTTTTCAGCCCAAGGTACGTTGGTGCCGTCTAGTTCGATAAACGTTTGCAATATCGCCGCGGTGGTGCGCATCGGCGAATGGAATGACCATTCCGAACCGGGCAAATTCGGCTCTTCAAAATGCGCCGTCGTGGGATTCATTTTAATCGCATTCATCAGATCACGACGTAATGTTTCGGTCATGGCTTTATGACCGCCGCCTTTGACAATCGCTTGCAAAAGCATTGCGCGTGCAAACAAAGGTAATTCGGAACGGCGCTGGAATAACAGTTCGGCGCTGGCCGCATCATACACATCGTGATCGGCCAATATAGCCAATGCAAACGCATTGGTATTGTGCCAATAAAAAACACCATAGCGGTCTACCGGATTATTACGAACAAGCTTTTTCAAATATTCTACGCCGTTGTCCATGATTTCTTTGGGTACATCATAACCGATAGCTTTCGCCTTGGTCAAAGCAAACATCGCATACACACTGACGTAGGGTGATACCGTATTATCGCCGGTCCAATACGAAAAACCACCGCTGTACTTTTGAAATTTGGGAATCTCATTCAGGTATTCTTTAACCGCCGCATCGACCGATTTTGTTTTGTCTTCAAACGGAGTGAGACCAAATGCTGTCACTACGTCACCAAAAAGAATGACCGGTAAAACACGGGAGGTGCGCTGTTCGAGACAACCGTACGGATATTCGAAAAGATATTTTACACTACCGTCAAGGTCAACCAATGCCGTAGACGATGTTTTGATTTCAAAACTTCCCGTGTTTTCAAAAATCGAACCGGGAATGATCACTTGTTCCTGCGTTTTATCCGTCGTACTGCCGGCAAGCGCCACGGTTTCCGTTGGTACGGGCATACGCACCGGTATTGTTATTTCTACGCCATCGCTAAACGACTGCATCTGTGCGGTAAAACTAAACTTCGCCGGCCCGGTCTTAAGCGCACGATATGTAAAACGCACTTCTTGGGATGCACCGGGTTGCAACTCCACCGATTTTTCGTTTGGTCCGATAATTTCGACACCTTCCACCTGTGCGCGTATCGTCGCTGTCCCCGCTTGCGTGGTGTTATTGTGTAGCACTGCGCCGGCTTCCATGGCGTCGTCTATGCGGGCAAAACGCGGTAGTGCAGGCCGAAGCATGAGATCTTTGCTGACCGTAATGGAATGATCGTCACTGCCAAAACGAGAATCGCGGGTATGGGCCACCGCAAATATGCGAAACATAGTGAGGTTGTCCGGCAGTTGTACACGGACACGCGCCTTACCGCGCGCATCGGTGATCACGGAAGGATTCCAGTACACACAGGATTTGAAATCTTTGCGCATGGCAATGCCCGGCATACTTCGCTCGTCACCACCGCCACCGCCGACACCACCCTTTTCTTTAAGATCGCGCTTTACCAGTTGATCCAAAATAAATCGCCGCGATTCGGTCGTAGCAACCTGCAACTCACGTTGTTTGTAAAAATGTGAAAACACATCCGGCGTTTGATATCCCACCAGATTGAGTACGCCGACATCTTCGACATAAAGCGTCACTTCCGCAATTTGACCATACCCTGACTTGTCCGCCACTTCGACGTCCACATCCATCCATTCACCGGGTTGAAATTTATTTTTCGGTGTTTGAATTTTCACGGCCAGTTTGTTAGCCGACGGATCCACAGAAAGGTTGATATAGCCGATTTTAAAAGACGGCTTTCCTATGTCTTCATTTTGATCGGGCACAGGTTCAGCGGTTCGCCCTTGTAAAAGCATCACCGACACAAACGCATTGGGCGCCATCTCGGCCGTAATCGGAATTTCGACCGAAGCGGCATTACCTTTGAGTTCCGTCATGAAATGACGAATAATACCTTCGCGTTCTACACTCACCAGAGCACGCGCGCGCTCATAAGGCGACTTGACGAGTATTTTGGCTTTTTCACCGACTTTATATTGGCTTTTATTCGCAACCAAATCAATCCGGTCGCCATCATTGAGTTTCCATCCAGCATAGGATTCGCCGGTCACATAAACGTAGGATTCTGAAATAATCGTATTGTCGTATGGATCGCTCGAAGTCGCTCTCAAAATATAATAACCCGTCGAGGCTGGGTTCAATTTTTGCGTGACGATCTCCCCCCCGCGCGAGCGTACCGTAAAAACCCCTTCCGTTGTATCGCGCTGAGAAGATGTCCATCGGTACGAACCATCATACGATTTTTCCCGAACGGAATGCCATTCACGGCGAATCAATTCCAATTCAATTTTTTTATCGGCCGTTTTTTTTCCATCAGACGTTACGGCTACGACATCCACCGACAAGGGTTCACCCCATGTCATAAAAGTCGTTGATGGTTTGAGGCCTATATAAAATGCGCCTTGATGTACGCGCACCGTTGTCCGGCCGCTGACATACTGCCTGTTTTTATCTTCTACCGTACCTTCGATGACCAGTTCCGAAGTTTCGGAAACACCGCCGGCATTGAGCACGACTTCGGCATCCATAAGACCGTGTTGATCCAATGTCCCGGAGGAGCTCGCAAGCACCGTTTGATACGCACCACGCCCGTAATACCCGTCGTAATCGTACATTTTACCAAAGAAATACCCGTCATACCCCTCCGGTTGGAATGAGCTGGCATTACGCGTAATACTCCAGTTCATAGATGCATCGGCCATCGGCGCACCAAAAAGATAGTGCGCATCAAAATTAAGTTTGAGCGTCTCACTCCATACGTACTCGGATTTAACCGAATTGATGGTCACCGCACTTTCGACAGGACGAAACTCCTGCACCTGGAACGATTCACCGGTGAGTTCTTTATTTTTATCCGACGTATACAAACGCGCAGAATAATAACCGAGCGGCGCATTTTCAGGAACGGTAAATTCGAAATCCGTTCCTCCAAACGGATTGACTACGATGTCTTGGGCATACACTTCATCGTTGGACGGATTAAAAATACGAGCTTTCAGATTTAGTCCCGTCGGTACGGACCACGCGCCTTTTTGTAAGCGACGCAGCATTGCTTTAAATTGCACTTTATCGCCCGGCCTGTAGATGCCTTGATTGGTAAATAACTTAGACGAAATTTCGTCTTCGGCCGACTGAACATACCACGCATATGGAATATTAAAGCGCCATAAATCAATTTTATTATCCGAGCGCGCGTAGGCTGTTTGATCACCACGCGTTGCAAATACCCACAGCCTCGGTTCGTTGTATGTATCTATCGGTTGGAGACCAAAACCGCTCCAGCCCTGTGTTTCCGCTACGCCATCCGAATTGGTATAACCGCTCCACAACAGATTACCCATATCGTCGCGTATCTGCACAAAGGCGCGTGCAGCACGGCCGTCTTTGAGCTGGCTGACGGCAATAACGCTTTTATCGCGGGCAAATTTTGCCGTAATGCCGATATCCGTGACTTGTATCAGTGCGCGTTGATAGTCATTCCATGTATCATGCTTCATCTGTACGAAGACGAAACCCGACGGTTGGGAGGCCAACGCCGGATCCAATGCGAGCGGATAATATTGTGTCGCATTACGCGGCAGATCGGGACGTTCAGATATCGTATGTGCCCAACGATTAAAACCATTATCGCGATATAAACCCTCTTTGGCTAAACCAATGACTTCCTCTTGGGTGATAACCGCCATTTGAATATCAATATTGCCGGGATTGATCATCGCCACATTCAGATCGTGGCGCAGATACGATTCTAAAACATGTTCTCCGGTTTCAAAATAAACCGACGACGCGTAATCGCCCGTTCTGAAATTCTGCCGAACCGTAACTCCCAAAGCGTTATCAAAAGCATCTTTTATCTCGGGATCAATGGTAATCGTATAATCCGTTTGCGGCTGAAGTTGCGCATAGATACTCGCAGGATACTCCGACGACCACGATGGATATATTTCATTGATCTCGGTATGCGGCGTGATCGTAAGATGCGATTTGAGTTCATCGGCATCTATGCGATTGGTGAACTTTAGTTGAAAAGGACTATTGGGATATTCCGGCGGAATCAATTCCAAAAACTCCAAAGGCCCGTAGGTCGAAATGTCATGCGTCACGCGCTCGGATGACCCTAGCACGCCTTCGCGTCCTTTGAGGCCGGATGCGATCTGCAATTGATAACTCGTCTGCATGCGCAAAGATGTGATCGGTTTTACGCGCACAATGCGCTCAACGGGTGATCCGGCAACCTGGTCATAACCATAGTTGTAATACGTCAGTAAGTCCGCGCTATCGGCCGGTTCGATGCTAACCGGTATATTGGCGCCGTCCTGAATACGAATGAGGCGTATCTTTTCCTTGGCGGAATGAATATCTATCGGTTGATTAAATGTCAGCATGATTTTCGGATTGAGCGTAGTGCCATTCATCTCCGAAATATTATGACTGATCAATTTCGGTCGCATGGTTTCAAACGAAAAAACATACGGCGAAGTCATCGCGCTACCGTCGAGAGCACGCGTGCCTGCCGGTATGGTTACGGTAAATCGTGTATTCAGTGGGAGTTTTTCGGACGGGATAAAAGATAATGTATTCGTTCCCATCCAGCGGAATTTGCCGTTTACTGAGGGACTTATTTCCAGCGGCCCGTCACCGTCGCCTTCCGGCAAAGCGCTCAACGCCACCATCGGTTTTGCAAAAATCACTACAACGGCATAAAGCTGCTGAATATCGGCGACCGTTCCTTGCGGTGTTGCCGACAATACAAAGTCCCCTGAACCGAAAACCGTTTCGGGCATAGGTGTGGCTTGCATAGTGTCCGGTGCAATACAACCATTGAGGTGCATCGAAGATAACAAAACCACCGATATCGATAACAACAGACGTATCATTTTTTTCACTTTAGATCCCATGACCATCTCCCTATTTCCCATTATTTGCTTTTACATTGGAACGATATTTTATTTTAAGCACAATCAACCAAAGATTCAATGCGATGGAAACGATATTAGCCATAATGATAACTAAGTCATCACGCATTACCCCATAGAGCAACCATCCGCTCATCCCGATCAATAAAACGACCGGCTGAGCAATAGCCACATCCTCAACTTTTTTGGTACGAAGGCTTTTTATCACTTGCGGTAGAAAACCAAACGTAGTTAGAATTCCAGAAACCAAACCTACGATCATTGTATCCATGAAGACCATTCAATCATGTTTTGAGTTGAGTTTTTTTTATTTACATTACATTTCAATAACTCATCTGAATAAGGATAAATCATTTATGAAAGACATTTCAGAGGCGATTAATAACCTGCTGAACAAATTCAAAATTTGGGTACTGCTTGGCGGTGTTGTAGTCATAACGATCGCTTTTACGGCCCCCCAATTCCTGTTCATTTTGATATTCCCTCTATTCTTCGGATTATTTTTCTACATATTCAAAAGCTTCGTACAACCCATGATGCGCAGCATGGATGCTCAATTTGGCGTCAAGCTTCCTCCTGAATTCGATGAGAGCCAAGAAACGACTCGCGACATTTCGCGTTGGGATGCAATACTATCGTGCGCTCAATCCAAAGGCGGCCGTCTGACCGCGGCCGATGTTTCGATTTATTTTAATGTGGATCTGCAGACGGCGGAGGTACGTCTCGATCAATGCGTGGAATCAGGACATGCGGAGCTTTATGTAAGCCAATCCGGCGTTAAAGTATATCAATTCTCTCACATTATCAGCGACGACGAAAAAAAACACGCTGAACCAATATAACTTATTTTTAAAGCGCATGGCTCTATACCCATGCGCTTTAACGTATCCGATTATTCCGTTGTTCGTATGTGCAGTTCTTTCAGTTGTCGTGCATCTACGGGCGAAGGCGATTGATCCATCAGTGAAACGGCGCTATTGGTTTTAGGAAATGCGATCACATCGCGGATGGATTTCCGTCCGGCCAGAATCGCCGTCAAACGATCGAATCCCAATGCGATACCACCATGCGGGGGCACACCATATTCAAAGGCACGCAGTAAAAATCCAAATTTGGTATCGCGATCTTCCTGTGTAAGCCCCAACGCGTCAAACATTTTATTTTGTACATCGCGGCTGTGAATACGGATACTCCCGCCGCCGACTTCCGAACCGTTGAGTACCAGATCATACGCTTTTGCGCGCACGGCGCCGGGTTCCGAATCCATCTTCGAAAGATCCTCATCAAACGGTGACGTAAACGGGTGGTGCATCGCATTCCAGCGTTTTTCTTCTTCATCGTACTCGAAAAGCGGAAAATCTACAACCCAAAACATCGCATACGCATCGTCACGAATGAGCTTCAAATCCTCGGCGAGTTTTAAACGCAGTGCACCTAATGCAGACTGTACGATTTTTTCTTTGCCTGCAGCGATCAAAAGCAAATCGCCCTCTTTAGCGCCGGCCACTTCGACCATACGGCGCAACTTATCTTCGGTGAAAAATTTACCGATAGATGAGGTTATGCCCGTCGCTTCCACTTTGACCGTCGCTAAACCTAGCAGGCCGTGGTTTTTTACAAATTCAGTCAACTCATCTATTTTTTTGCGCGAAAAAGAGGACGCTTGCGATTCCACGCAAAGTAGAGCGATCGCGCCGTCTTTTTGATCAAGTACATCGTTGAAAACCTTGAACTCCGAACCGCGCACACAATCTTCGATATACGTGATGGGCATACCAAAACGCAGATCCGGCTTATCACTGCCGTACACGCGCATCGCTTCAGAATACGGCATACGACGCAGCGGCATCGTAAGGTCTATGCCTTTGAGTTCCTTAAAAATTTTAAACATCAGGCGTTCAATCATGCCCAGTACGTCTTCGCGTTCGACGAACGACATTTCCACGTCCACCTGCGTAAATTCCGGCTGACGGTCGGCGCGTAAGTCTTCATCACGGAAACACTTGACGATTTGAAAATAGCGATCCATACCCGACACCATCAGAAGCTGTTTGTAAATCTGCGGTGACTGGGGTAAGGCATAAAATTTTCCGGCGTGGACGCGGCTGGGCACCAGATAATCCCGCGCGCCTTCCGGTGTGCTTTTCATCAGTACGGGTGTCTCGACTTCGACGAATTGATTTTCGGTAAAATAATTGCGTACGATTTGCGCGAGACGATGCCTCAGTACAAGCGTTTCCTGCATATACGAACGCCGCAAATCAAGGTAACGGTACTCCAATCGCAGATCTTCATCTACTTTGAGGTTTTCATCATTGATTTCAAACGGCGGTGTTTTGGCACGGCTCATGATAGTCAGCGATTCCGCGATCACTTCGATTTCACCGGTAGGAATATTCTTATTCACCGATTCCCGGGGTGTGACGACACCCAAAACTTTGATAACAAACTCACTGCGAAGCTCTTTTGCTTTTTCGTGGGTTTCGGAAAATTTATCCGGATTAAAAACGATCTGGGTTAAGCCATAACGATCACGCAGGTCTATAAAAATGACCTGTCCCAAATCGCGACGGCGGTGAATCCATCCGATCAACGTTACTTTTTGCCCGGCATTTGCGGCACGCAGTTCACCGCATGTCGTACTGCGGTGAGCCGTATTCATAATAGCGCTCATACTTTCTTTGATTTCCGATCTATCTTGATAATTAAATATAAAAAAAACCGCCACGCTTGGGGCGTGACGGTTTTATCACAATGTACGATAATGCTTACTTCGTGAAGACGAACGTCTGGTTAACCGTTACGACGCCTTTTTTACCGCGCGGGAAAGTCCATCCGCGGATTTTATTGGTCACGCAATTAGCGACGGCATCGCCGACAGTATTTTGCGTAACGCTCACACCGGAAACGCGACCCGCTTGATTGATCTTGATCGAAACGGATAACTTACCTTTAAGATCCGGTGATTTTTTTAGTTCTTTCTGATAGCACGCATTGACGGAGGTTGCGTTTTGGTCAATGACACCTTGGATTTCAGCCGCTGACGCACCTTGGCCGCCACCGGTTCCTGAGATCGATGCTTTACCGACACCGATAAGACCGCTACCGGCACTACCGGCCGCTACAGACAATGCACCGGCACCGCCAAGCTCAGCCGTGAGGTCGGAAATGCTTCCGGTTCCGCCGGCTACACCGCCCGCACCGAGCACGGTACGATCACCGCCGCCACCGGTCGCTTCACCGATACCGCCGACCTGACCTAACACCTCATCAAGATTGCCGCTACCGCCGGAGAAATCAACGGCCGCATAACGACCGCCCCCGCCGGAGCCTACAGCACCGGCTACCGCCAAAACACCACGACCTGCAGCCGCTTTGGCCGCCGCACCGGCACGGGCTGCCGCTGCAGCTTTGGCTGCGGCTGCGCGTGTAGCACGGCCTTGAGCATTCGTGGGCGCTTGCTGACGATTGATTTGCGCACTGGGAACCGCGGAAGTAGCTGTTTCTTCAGTTTTTTCTTCTTCTTTGGGTTTATCCAACTCTTCCAGAAGCGCGGCGTCCACTTTGTTGATTTTCGCAATTGCTTTCAAAAGCTTGTTGTCAAGGACAGTCGGTTTCGGGCGCGGCGGTTGCATCGCCATATAGATCAACGGCGTATAGACGACCACCAAAGAGATAAAGAAAATGCCCAGCATGCGCTTATCAAACGCAGACCAATAGCTTTTCTGAAACTCTTTTGGAAATGCAACGATACGAATATCGCGCGCCGCACCGGCCGCGCGCGCGCCGCCCGGAGGGGCTGCCGCAGCTTTAGTATTTCGTTTTACTGAATTCATTCCGGACTCCTTCTCGAGTCAATTCACAAAATTAAATTTTTTATTAGATCACATCATTTTTGTTGGCTAATGCGCCTAACAAACGAAGATTAGAAAATTGGTTACGACCGCAGGTTACAACGACTTTCATAAGTACGTTGAAAGGTGTACGATCATCGCAAACCACAATCACCTCACGCTTAAACTCAATACCAAATCGCGCTTCCAAATCCAACGCTTTATTGGCATCTTCTTCAAGCTTTTCAGCAAGCTGTGGAATCAGAAATGAATTCTTTTGCGCCAGTACCGTTTCCGTGTCAGCAATCACATCTTTGTTGTAATAAATGTGTGCCTGAGAAACGTTAATGAGCAACATCTTCTTAGGTTTGTTTTTGGTAACAATTTTCGGTGGTTGCATACCATCCGATTTCGTAGCCAAAGCACCGGAAGTGGAAAAGTTCATAAGAAGGAAGAGCAACATGATAGTCAGAATGTCCATCATGGAGTTCATATTCAGCGTACCTTCTTCGCTACGCTTATTCTTTTTTGCTGCAGATGGTTTAAATGCCATGTAAAATATTCCTTTAGGAAACTAATTTCGGCGCCTATGGTTTAGATAATTATCTTACCGACACCGATATTGGCAAACCACGGTTGTTTTACTTTTTGATTACTGCTCGGATCCGAAAACTCTTTGAATTCGGAGTTGGTGATGATATCCATCGCGGTGACGATGGCCTGATACGGAATTACATCCTCTGCCGTAATGATAATGGTTCGCTCATCTTCAAAACCCTTACCATTAATTTGTTTGACGATATCCTTCATTTTCTGTTCAAGACCTCTGAAGTCGTATTTACCGTCCGCCAACTTAGGAAGCGTCGGACCCGTAGTACCGCCTTCACCAGCCAAAACGATCGAATTTCCGGCAATCGTCATACCTTTTTCGGTAACAACTAGCTTAAGCCCGATTTTCGGTTTTTCTTTTTCAGGCTTATCATCCGCGCCGCCACCACCTCCACCACCGCTCAGCGGGGGAAGGTTTAGCTCCAAATAAGTCATTTTAACGAATTCGGAACATTTGAGAAGCAACGGAATCAAGATACACATCATGTTCATGATGGGCCGCAGATCAAGCTCTGTGTTCTCGGCCTTAACACTCCGTCTTTGAGAGGGTTTAAATGCCATTGTAAAACCCTTTTAAATTATAAAAGTTCTAATAAATCTTAAGTGTTGAAATCAAAACGATAATCACTCGCTAAGATACTGTAATTATTTGTTACCCGTCATCAAATTGATGAGTTTGACCATGTGTTCATCCATTTCATCAATGATTTTACCGGTTTTGGTATTGATCAATGTGTAAACGATGATACAGGGAATAGCAACAGAAAGACCCCAGATCGTCGTTTGCATAGCGGCAGAGATACCTTTCGCGAGGAACAACGCTTTTTGATCTTCAGGCATGGCCGGGTTACCTACGGCGGCGAAAGCGAGAATCAGACCGTACACCGTACCCATCAGACCGAAAAGTGTCGAAACGTTGGATAACATAGCGAGGTAACCGGAGCGTTCCGAGAGTTTCGGAATAATTTCGAGTGTTCCTTCGTCAACGGCATTTTGGATGGCACGAAAATCTAAAGGACCGCCTTCTTTTTCAGCTGCGCGTTTCAGACCGGCGAGCACAACCGACGGAAGAGCTTTATCTTTTGCTGTTTCGCAAAGCGCAATCGCTTTTTTGAGGTTTCCACCGGCAACCAGCTTACGAACTTCAGCCATGAATTTGTTGGCATCTACATTGGAACGCACAAAAATAAAATAAAGACGTTCCGCCATGATGGCCACGGAAAAAACACCGCAAAACGCAATGATCCACATGTAAGTAGAACCTGCTTCTTCCCATTTGAATGACTGGAAAAATGCATCAAAGAAAATGGCTACCTGTGATTGCGATTCTTGAGGAGCCGCAGCGCCGCCGTCTTGGGCGAAAAGCGAAGAAGCCATCATTTGGGCTGTCACTGTCAAGCCTGCTGCCTTAGCCAAGATGTTCTTTTTCATGAATACTAACCTCCGGTTATGTTTCAGGGTACTTTAATGAGGAATGTATAAAAAATTTCGTGATTCAGACTTAGATACGAACGGCATACAATTTAAATGCTTTTGATTGAAATGCAAGAAAATTAAAAATCAATTACGCCGCTTTTTGATTATTTTATCTATTTCTTCCAGATTGACACGTTCGGAACCGACGATCGTACTTTTATCAATCGCAGTCAAATCCAAATATCGTTTTTTAAGTTCACGTTCGTACGATTTTTGTCCGATCACTTTTTCGATTTGCGGTGAAACACGATTAGCAAAAAGCGAAACACCGGGACCTTCGGATTTTCCGCGAATGGTCGTCTTGCTGAAAAACTGCACCATGTCTCCCGTTGGCTTATAATACACTACAAGAATCGGACCCTTGGCGCCTTCCTCTTCTTTGATCGTATAGAGTTTGGCATCCGGAGGATTATTCGTGCCAAGCACGACTACGATTTGTTCACCGGCATCGTTTTCGATTACTTCCATATCCGGGTGTTTGACATCCTGTGCATTGATACGCGATGTGGCTGCGCTAAACACCAACATCGCTCCGAGGATGCACAACCAACACATTAATTTATTCATACCTGCTCCTTACTTTCCTTTTGCGACACGTCCGCGACGGAAGAGCGTGTTTTTAAGTTCCTGTCCTTCCGGAGGCGCGGCATCCCGAATCGCCGCCGTCGGATCTTCGATTTCGGTTACTTCGAGAACGATACGGATACCATGATGTTCTTTAGGCGATTCGCGATCGTGCATCATGATTCCTAATACGTTGCGACCTTGTGCAAAGTTTTCGATGAAAAGTTCCGTTGTTTCGAGTACATTACCGATACTGTCCGCTTCGCCCGATTCTTGTAACGCCGTGCCGACAAAGGCGCCGTTCAGATAAAACTCGTAATATCCGTCCACAGCGACATAGAGTTTGCCCGACAAAGGGCTGCCTTTAACGTTGAAGTACGTGCGGAAGTATGCCACTTTAGCCGTATCCATGATCTTATTGATCTGGTCTTGCGAATAGATCGGCTTTGCATTTGTATCCTGCATTGTAAAATCAGCCAATACATAGCGGCGCGTTATATACGATTGGGTGGTCGTAGTATCAGTCGTTTCGGATTCTTCCGACGGAGCTGCCGCTTCACCATTAGCATTTTCTGTCGCTGATGAATCTTGACCGCCCGTTTTTACTGTAGCAGTGTCAATCGTCGGAGGTACTTCGGGTGCTTTTTCAGGAACTAACTCTTTAGGTAATTCCGGCACTGAGAACCGCTGACCTAATCCAATCCAAATCGGATACGCTTTATGTTCTTCTAAAATTTTGTGTCCAAGCTTCATTGTTGACGGAGGCGCGGCGGCCGCATACCATTTGCCGTCATTAAATCCTGTCGTCTGCCAGGAATCATCCGCTTTGGGCGAAGACAACCACGTTTCATAATTGGACGCGTAAAAATTGGTATACGTCTTTAGTTTCAGAAGCTTCGCATAATACTGATCGTATTTACCAAGCAAGGCGAGAATTTTACGCAATTCAACGTTATCGGTTTGAATGATCTTATCATCCGGGCCGGTGCCGTTGGGATCGGCAACAATCTTCGCCATTTCCAATTCTTGTGCCGCACTGAATGCTTCTTCAAGCACCGACTTCGCGATTTCACGCGTAAACGTCAAGTTCTGGCTGTACGTCTGGCTGGCATCGGTATAATAAGCCATCGTTTCGTCAGCTTGGTTTTGGAAATACGTCGCTTCGTATGTCTTGTAGTATTTATCCGATGTATCCGATTCGGTATAGTTCAGCTTAGCATAATCGTATGCAAACGCAAACATTTCACGTTGAATTTGGCGTGCATCCTCTTCGCCGTACAAACCTTTTTCTTTGGCTTGGGTCACAGCTGCGGAATAACCCTTCACGGCTTTTTCACCGAAAGGTTTGGCAAATTGCGTGATATAGGTTTGCATTTCCGTCGGAATTTCATAGAAAATCGTATAGAAGTCTTTCCCGGTTTTCTTATCCACATACGTATCGCCTTTGCTTACAATTTCGCGATACTGATCGGAAAACTTTTTATACTGTTCCATCATTTGGAATGACAGTTTAGCGTACTCACCGGGTACTATCGCAGAGAAGCGAATCATATTTCGGCGGCATTCGGCCATGTATTTATCATTGATTCCGAGCGAATCCATCTGTTTTACCGCCTCTTCATACGCTTTGATCGCTTCCTGGGCAGCCGGTGTGATCGCTTTATCCAATGTCAATTGCTGGAAAGCCGCTAGCTCCAATGATCCGGGTTTGAATTCCGGAGGTACCGGCGCCGATTGAATCGTTTCAAAAATCAAACGTTTGGCGTCGGCTACCTGATAAAGAATGTGTGATATTTTAGAACGGCTGAGGTCGCGGTATTGCAGCGCCATTTCTTTCTGACGGAGCAAGGAATAATCACGATCTTTAGCTGTTTTGCCTTCTGTCAAAATCTTGATAATAATCTGCGCGCTGTCCGGCTTCGACGCATATTTCTTAGTGATCGAATCCGTCAGTTCTTTTTCATCATCCGTCAGTTTTTTATACACTTTATCTAAGAACGAACCGGCGTTGATGTACTCTTGCACAGCGGCTTTGTACACAAGCGAAGCACCGTAAAAACTTTCCGTCTGTGCTTTGACAAGCTTGGCAATGTCTTTTTCTTTTTTAAACTCACGATTGGCCAACGCGTCACCGAACTCTTCGCGTACAAGACCGCGATAGTATGCCGCCTCGTAGGTGCGATACTGCGCATAACTTGTGATCGCGTCATAATATGTCATAAGATCTTGAACGATGGCCAGTTTCTGATCTTCTTTGAGTGTGATATTTGGTTCTTTGATCGTTACTTTTGTGAAATCTTCGTAACGCAGTTTAGCCAATTCATACACCGATTCGGACGAGAAGAATTTATTGTAATCTAATCGCTGCGCTTTCAAGTTATCGCTTTTCTTTTTGGCTTCCTGAAAAGATACGATCGCATCCGCACGGCGATTTTTCTTGAGATGGTTGACGCCTACGTCGTACAACGCCTGCACATTGCGTTTATCGTTGGGATACGCGCGCGCATACTGTGTGTATTTTTGGTACGCTTTTTCTTCATCATTAATGGCGAAGTATAATTTCGCGATATTAAAATCCAGTTCCGGCGTGTATTGTGATTTGGGGAAAAGCTTCACAAATTTTTCACTCACTCGGATCGCCTGCCGATTCAGATCTTTAGCTTCGTTACTGTCGCCTTTAGCCGCAGCCTGCTTAGAGGATTGCTCGAAGAAATATTCGGAATTATACAGCGCTACTTCGGATGAGCGTGAGCCATCCGCATAATTAGGATAGCGGTCAACGAGCCGCTCACCGACTTGTGCCGCCGTTTTCATTTCCTTCATATCCGAATACATGTTCTGCACGTTCCATAAAGCCGCCGGTGCTTCTTTAGTATCTTTAAACGTGTCGGCATAGGCTTCAAATACGGCTATCGAACGTTTTAATTCTTTCGAATTATAGTACTCCACGCCGGAGTTGAACATCGCTATAGCCAGTTCATTACGCTTACCGTAACCAAGCTTTTTACCTTCTTCATAAGCTCGCTGAAACTCGCGTGCTGCTTTATAATTTTCTTTTTTACCCTGGAAGTATTCGGCGTGCTTGAAAATGGAGAAAAATATAACTTGAACCGCTTCCGTCTTTTGCTCAGCGCTTACTTCAGAATTTTCCAACAACTTGCGTGCAACAATTTCCGAACTGCGGAAATCTTTTTTATCGCGATAGGTTTGCATCAGGTAACGTTGCGCCAAACGCGCTTTATCGCTCTTTGGATACCGTGTTACAATCGTATTAAAATACTGCGATGCCCGCGCAAAGTCATTATGCGAGAAGTAAATGCCGCCGGCGTAGGCTAAGAAGTCGGGTGTTTTATAACCCGGTTTCGTCATTACCGGTTTCGGATTTTCCAATGAATCGGTCGGATACAATGCGGATGTATCCGGGAAAAGGCGTGCGTAATTGTTGATCGCATCAAGCAGTTTGGATTCACTTGGTGTAATTGGCAATATACTGTCCATCGGCACGTCTTTGGGACGTGTGAAAGGACGAGCACGATATAACGAGTCGGCAATCACGTACGCATTCATAGCCGATTTGAAACGATATTGATCGTATGGGTACAATGTCGCGACTTTGATAAAGTCTTCATACGCCGTATCCAGCATTTTAAAAAATGCAAATTCGATAAACGCCATATTGTAATGGAATTTATACGCAAATGTATCCACAGGAAAAAATGTGATAAACTGACGGCTAAAGTCCATCGCTACACGCCAGTCTTTGAGATCATTACTCAACGAGGCTTCGCCGTAATAATACAAAATGTTATCTACTAACACGTCGCGCGCCATACGATTGGCCCGAATGACTAAGTCTTTATCCGTCATGGCTACAGACCAGTCGCTGCCGGGGCGGTATGAATTATACAGCTTATAACGATGGAAAATCACGCTGTCCAAAAGCGACTTGGCAACCGCTTTATTTTGTGTACCGCGCTGCATACGTTCGAAGGTATTGATCACTTTGAACTGCGCGTCCGCTGTACGCCAAAATAGAGGATAGGTATTAATCAACGTGTTATACGCATACAACGCTAAGGTATCTTTTTGCTCAAGATTATAAGATTCGCCCAATTGCCAAATAATTTCCGGAGCGTAGCGTTTTTCACTGAGTTTAGCTTCATCGATGTACGACTTAATCAATTTGTATCCGCCATCCGCCGTACCTTGCGCGAGATCTATTTGTTCACCCCAGCGGTTAAAACTGATACCGATATAAACGAGCGCCTCGACATCAAGTTCTTGGCTGAAATTATTGTAATAACGCGCCGAATCCACATCATCTACGAGGTATGTGAAATAACTTATCGCTTTAGGATAATCACCGAGACGATAATGCGTCCAAGCTAACTTATAAACAGCCTCCTGAAAGCGTTCGGCTTGGGGGTAATCTAAAACTTTGCTATAATTTTTGATAGCCTTCTGCAAATCGGCATCGCCGCCGCGTTGAAAATAATATTCACCGATGCGGTTATAGCATTCACCCGCGTATTTACTGTCGGGAAAACGAACAGCCAAATCCTGATAAATTTTCAATGCTTCGCGTTGTCTACGGTCGCCATCATTGATAAAGCGTTCATCGCCGCGAGACTTGAGTTGACGGCCTTCCGCCTCACGGAAAAAAGCGATATTATACATCGCATCAACGACATACGGGCTTTCCGGGAAATTATCCATTAACTGCTGGTATGTTTTGATGACTTCCGTATAATCCATCTCCGGATCCGGCAAAAGTTGCGGCCCCGGATATTGATTCATCTCTTGTTCTATTTCTTTATCCGTTTTTTTCTGCGCGACAAGATTGGTGCGGAAATCCTCTTTACGACGTTCGTATTCATTGAGAATTTTTTGATTTTCCGTCGCTATCGAATCAGAAACAACAGAGAAGTTATCATTCATAATCTGATAGAGGTACTCCGCGCGCTGCAAAAGTACAAGCGCCGTCGTGGCCGTGCCGGAACCCGATTTATCAAGAAACTCTTTGCTCTGTTTGATGCCTTTATCGAGCAGTTGAACCCGTTCGGTTTCCAACTTATTGCGTTGTAACTCAAGTTCTTCTTTGAGTTTCAACAGATCTTCACTGGAAACGCTTTCGAGGGTTACCGTGTCTTTGTTTGACTTGTTCCCGGTGCCGCGTTGTGCGTAAAGCGCCGTTTGGGAGACCAATCCGGCTAAAAGCACCAGTGCAATCCATTTTCCTGATCGTAAAACCAATGTCATACGCGTATCCACTATGATTTAAATATTTTTTTCGTATGGGTTGATTCCTCATCGCGTCGGATAAAAACCGACACGCGGTGCGACTTTTCCGCAACATCATTCACAGCTTGGGTGCGGGATATGATCATATACCGTAAGCTCTGCGTAGTTTCGCCATCCATCAACAGCGCAGACTCACCATTAGAACCGCCGCCGGATGTCGAATCGGCCGTCGCATTTTCTTCTTTGGTTTGAGTGTCCGGCGCCGATGTGCTCGAGGCCGAATCGGCCGGGGCCGACTTCACCGTCGAGTCACCTTGTACCGTTTCCGAAGGAGGCAATTCTTCATCGACCGCTCCTTCTTCCTGTTGCTGTTCCTGCGGCGCCTCAATCGGTTTGGTATCAATTACGATAACTTCCGGCACCACATCATTATAATCAAACGGATCGTTTTCAGGTTTTTCACTGGACTTATCGAGGAAGTATTCTTTTTGAAAAAATGTCTGCTGTTCGCGGCGCACCTCTTGAAGTTCTTTATCGCGAATTTCGCGTTCCTTCAATTCGATCTCGCGCTCCACCTCAGCAATACGGAGCTCATAGTTTCTTTTTCGTGTTTCTAAGATTTTATCAATCTGAGCAACCGCTTTTCCGATATCGCCGATCTGTTCCGATTTCGTCGAATTGAGTACGAAGTTGATATTATTTCGGCCGTAGCTTGCAAAATCACCCCAGGTATCCAAGTCAACGTAGCTTTCGGCCGGTGCATCGGCTAAAAGCAGAACTTCGTAATCACTTAATCGGTAATATAATCCGGCCAGTTTATTACGTTCAAAATCCAGTTTAAGCATCGCGCTTTGGTTATTCCGCTCACGCGCTGTTTTCATCAGATCATCAATCTGGAAAAGTTGATTTTGCACCAACTGTTTTTCACGACCGATTTTTTCACGCAGAACACTCTGTTGGCGGTTACGTGCTTCCATTTCGCTTATCGTTCGCGAAATTTTATGTTTCTGAAAATACGTTTCAATTTCAAGCGCGGCTAACTGATCCGTCGAGCCTTCCGAAGCATCTATGCGGTTTTTCTCTAAATAGTTTTCAGCACCAATTTGTTGAAAATCCGAAATCTGATTCGAAAGCTGTTTGCCAAATTTTTCTTCGTCTTCTTTATTGCCGCTTTCGCGCGCTTCGCGCAACTTGGCTTCCGTTACGCGGATCTTACTGGCCATGACCGACATGGTCTGATAAAAACCGGCCGACTTACCTTCACGGATACGGTTATAACCGTTGTTTTCCAAGGCATCACTGAGTTGGCGGTGCAATTCGTCATAGCGCATAAAACTCGCGCTATCGTTTTTGATGCGTGCGACACGTTTTGCGTCTTCGAGCATCATCAATGTTTTGCGTGTCGAATCGCGTTCGGCAATAAATTGATCCGCGAGATATTTGGCTTCCGTAGCCTCCGCGACAAAATTATATGATTCGACCGCATATAACTCGCGATCGCGATCCGTCAATGTTGGATCCAACACTTTGATATTGCCCAACAGTGTTTTGGTTTCAAATAAATAATCGCTGGCAGGATATAAGTTAACCAACGAATCCGCGAATATGCGCGCCGTATCGATATCGTTGTCTTTGAATGAAGCCCAAGATGCGATCAACAGCGCGGCATCATGATATTCTGAACTGCGCTGTATTTTTTTCATGTATGGAAATACGGCGTTGAATTTTTGTCCGTTGATCGTTTGCTCGAACTTGATGAAAGATGCTTTGAGCAACGAGAGATCTTTCAGGCGTTTTTGATCTTCTACGGTAAAGCGCGGATTGTTCGGTTCGATTTTCGTAACATGAACAAATTCTTCCAGCGCTTCGTTGTATTGTTCCAATCCGACGTAACAATGCGCTACCAAATAACGCGCCGGCCAATAGTAACGCGATTCTTTGGATACTTTGCGCAGTGCGGCTATCCCGGTTGTATAATCTGAAGTGGAAAAAAATGTCAAACCGGCCAAATAAAAAGCTCGGTTGTAACGGTTATCATCTTTAGGACGTTCCGGAGCTTTAGCGAGGTATTCGCCGTAGTACTTTTGCATCGCGGAACGATCTTCTTTGATGTACGCCATCGTAATCTGTGTGTACAATGCCCGTTCTACGTATGGCGAGGTGGTCATCTCGGAAACCAATTTATCGAACCAGGTTTTCGCGTTATCAAAATCTTTCATCCGGTAATAACTGTCACCGATATAATAAAGTACATCATCCCATTCGTTGAGAACAGTATTGTACGTCTCATAAATATCCTGCAACTCCGCAGCTGCGGCCGAGTAACTTTCTTCCTTGTAACGACGCAGTGCAATTTTGAGGTGGTGTTGGACCATGCGACGTATATCATCGGGTGTTCCGCTCTTGACCAATCGGGAGCGAATAGCCATCGCATCTATTTTGGTCATACCAAGATCCATCGCATACAAACGCTGATACTCCATGTGGAGCTCATTCAATGCTTTCTGATCGGTATATCCGGGAAGAACGCGATTACTCTTTTTCATACCCTCAAGATTCTCTTTGATGGTATTCATGCGCAAACGAATCGAGTCACGCATTTCTTTGCGCGCAAAAGGCAACCCTTCCGTACCGGGCGGAATTGCAATTTTTTTATCACGACGGTACCAAAACTCTTCACGCGTCGTAGACATCAGGTCAAGAATCATCACCTCGTTATCAAGGTAACGATACGCAAAACTTTCGTCGAGGCTGTTTATGTAGCTTTTAACGCTCGCACGGTATTCAGCGCGGGCTTCTTTTTCTTGCGCCGTGCCAGTACCGGTCACCACTGTCAAACTCAGTCCGCAGAGCGCGGTCTTCAATAAACGGCCACACGATACGCGGGTGCGAATACTCAAATTCATTCCGACCTTCCTGTGAAGATTAGCAAAAGACCGTCGTCGGCCTTTGGAATTTAACCTAAGGATTTGTTTTATCTAATTTCAGCGAATTTAGGCGTTTTAAAAAGTGAAGTCAAGTTATTTTATTAAGTTACGTTAAACGGACGGCTGCCGTATTTCAGTTCACGTCGCGGAACCATTTGTGTGAAATAATGATCGGTTTGTAATGTTGCAGATAATCAAAAAGTGAAGGCACATCCGGGATTAATGGGCACAAACCTACCGCTTCGGGCTTGATAAACTGACCGGCACTGGCCGAACGAATAAATTCACCGATCGCGTCATAGAACCCATTGATATTGAGCAGCGCCGCAGGCTTTTGTATGGCATTGAGTTGGCGTAATGTAACAATTTCGAATATCTCCTCCAACGTACCGTACCCGCCGGGCAAAGCCACAAACGCATCGGCACGCGATTCCATCACGGCTTTACGTTCACGCAAATCGCGCGTCACGATCATCTCATCCGCTTGTGCATTACTGATACCATGCTTGGCTATCACTTCGGGAATAACACCGACTACATGTCCTCCATGGCTTTTGACACTGGTCGCTACAAGGCCCATTAAGCCGACGGTCGTTCCGCCATAGATCAGTGACCATCCGTTATGGACGATCGCCGCTCCTAATTCTTCCGCGGATCGTTTATGTACATCGCTAACGGCATCACTGGACGAACAAAACACACATAATGAACGCATCACGCGTAAACCTCATTTTTTAGCAGACACATAGCCCATTAATTTATAAGCCATTTTAGCTAGTGCATAATCGGAAAACGGGAACTGTTTGTGGGGCGCCAGTTCCACGATATCAAAACCGATCACCGTGCGGCGTTCGCATACTTTGCGAAGAAACGCCATGGTGGGATACCATTCCAAACCACCCGGCTCGGGCGTCCCGGTCGCCGGTATAATACTGGGATCCAGTCCATCGCAATCTATGGTGATATACACTTTTTCTTTCAATGCGTGAATCGCCTCGAGCATCCATTCGTCCCCGCTGCCGACAATATCCTTCGCGTAAAAGGTTTGAATGTTGTTCTGCTGAATCAGTTTCCGTTCCTCGATACATTGCGCGCGAATACCGATTTGAACAATGTTTTTATTAAAATCCCAAATACGCTTCATAACACATGCGTGACTCCACGGCGTATCATGGTACGTTTCGCGCAAATCCGAATGCGCGTCAATCTGTAGTACGGAGAAATCATCGCCTAAGCGATCGTGGAATGCGCGTACGATCGGCGAGGTTACCGTATGTTCGCCCCCGAGGCATACGGGCATTTTTTGGTCATCTAAAATTTTTCCAACGGCCTGCTGGATTTGTTTCATCGCTTTTTCACCTTTGTTCTTTCCAAAGGTTACCGGTTTAAGCGTGGCAATGCCAAAGTCATATACGCTATCGCGATCCAGCTCTTCATCATAAAACTCAACCATCTGCGAAGCTTTAATGATCGCTTTGGGGCCCTTACGCGTTCCCTGACCATAACTGGTTGTTGCTTCGTAAGGAATCGGCAAAACGGCAAATTTGGCCGTTTTGTAATCCGATAATTTTTTTTCTATGCCCAAAAAGTTATCGGGTGTTTTACTCATGATATTTCTCCGAAATTAAACTAGGTGATTTTTATAAATCTATGCCGGTTACCATACATCAAAATATATCATGCAGACCATACGTCACGATCCATCGCGTCATGATCCGGATCGAGTGGAATACCGCCGCGCAAGGGCTTGGTTTCCAGATTATTACGCCCATCAAACAGACCCACGGAAAAACGACACGGTAAAGGAATGCGCGAACGTATTATGCGCCACTCTGCAATTTCACCGAAGACCCAATCCTGAGTATGTACATTCAACTCCTGTGCATGCACTACGCGCTGGCCTTCATAATCAAAAAAAGCCTGTACAGTAAATTTTTTTTCGCGCAACAAAGTAATTTGATCGGGTGAAAAATTCAACCGGATGTAGAGATAATGTTCATCAAATCCGAATTGAATGCTATCGAACCAAACTTGGCCGCCGCTCATGGTATCGGCATCTTTTGATGCGGCATAAAAACCGGCATCGCGCCATTCGTAAAACGAAGATTCTTTGCCGTCAATACGCGGTCGGAGGAGTGCTTTGGGGCGATGCAGCACAGGCTCTTTTTTACGGTCGGCCATGATCGGAACAAATAATTTTTCATGCGCGGGTTCGCCCAATGCGTCGTATACGCGACGTAAAAAATAACGAAACAGCACATCAAATCGCGTTTTGTGGCGCGCCTGATGATCGTCGCCCATCCACCAAAACCAATCGCTGCCCTCCGCGATAGCCATCATTTCCCATGCATGATCCAATTTTTCAAACGTATATTTTCCGCTCTTGCGCGCCGTTTCGAGGAATAAACGCGTTTCCGTGAGATATTCCCACGCCGTATTTTTTTCCGGATGCGAACCGATCCAGACGTCGAAATTATGAGCAATCCATGAACCCGGATGAATGTGATGTATTTCCGGCAATTGCGGCGTTTGTATTTTCATCAAATAATCATTGATGCGAACGGTCTCTATGGTTTGCGACGTGGATAGGCGAAGATACAAAGCACGTAGGAATTCGCGACCGTTGTTGGGATAATATTCCCAGCAATTTTCGCCGTCCAGAATAATGCTCACCAATCTTTGCGACGGATCCAGCCCGCGACGTATCAGATCTTCACGAATGGCTTCCAAATGCGACACAAACTCGGCGGCGGCTTTTTCCGGCGGCATGGCGGCATAACGAAATCCGATCGCATCGGAGAGACCGTGATCGCGGAATAACACGACCACTTCGGACTTGGAAGTACGGATGCGATACGGTTGATACGGATCGCCCGGAGTTCGCGACTCGGAGCGCATCAATATCTCTTCATCCGTCGCAACCCATCGGAACCCTTCTTCGGCGATTTGTCCGATCACGGCTTGGCTGACGCTGCCTTCGGACGGCCACATCCCGCGCGGTGCAAAGCCCATACGCGACTGGAAAAATTCGCGTGCGGCACGGATATGCCAATGCGCGTCATCCGGATAAACAAATGCTTTTTCCGAAAGCGTCGTATGCGGGTTGGATTTTTGCGCGATGGCCGTATCATTCAATAACGGTAAAATCGGATGGTACAGCGGTGTGACGGAAATTTCGATTTGTTGTTCGCGCGCCAACCGCCGGTAGAGAGGAATGATTTTTCTTAAAATATCCAAATGCGCCGCTAAAACGCCGGCTTTGTCGGATTCGCTAAAACCACGACCCTTTTGGATCCACGAACGAAACGGTTCTTTCGTTTTCCACGATTCGCCGATCCAGCACAGATTGTACCACATCTGAAGATCGCACCAGTCTTCGACGGAAAACTGTCGCCACTCGGAGCGGCGGTCTAATAATTCTTTATACCGCGGATTGGGTGCGATCATTCGCTCTTCGTGGGCCAGAAAAAAGTCGTCTATGATTTGCTCGCGATCATGTTCGTTTAATTGACCGGCCGGCAACCGCGTCAATCGCATAATATGATCTTCCACACCGTGTTCGGTATAATCTTCGATCTGCATCAGCAGTGAAGGCACCAAATTAAAGTTTTGTTTGAGCGTAGGGAAGTCGGTGAGATAATTAGGAATATCGAAATAATCTTTTACACCATGCAGGCGCACCCAAGGCATTGCAAAAAATGGTTTGCCATCCGGCGCGGCCACTTTGTAATACGGCTGGTGCTGGTGCCACAAGAAAGCGACGTTAAGAGTTTGTTCCGATGCCATCGCTTGTGAAGTTTTATAAATAATGAAAAACCGTAAAACAATATACGAATAAAAAAAATGGGTTGCCACAAAAGCAACCCATTAATATAACTTTTAAAATTTACGCTTAGGCCCCGATTTCATCCAATGCATTCTTAGCATCACGCGCCGCGCTGGTTTCAGGATACTCTTTCGTTACTTTTTCATACAACGCTTTAGCATTTGACGCTTGATTGACCATGCGGTAGCAACGCGCTGCTCCGATCATGCTTTCGGGTGCCAAATGAGAACTGGGAAATTTACCTGCTGCTTTTTCGTATTGTTTGGCCGCTTCTTCGTACTTATTCTGCCCTTCATAACAAGCCGCAATACCCATAAGCGACGACATCACAAAAAGTTCATTATCCGCATAATCGTCGAGATACTGGTTGAAATACTGCAACGCAAAATCGTATTGATCGGTATTAAAATAAGCATTGGCCATATAAAAAGTTCCCATGCCTCCGCCGACGGTACCTTCGTATTCAGCACAATACTTTTCGAGACGACGAATCGCTTCACGGTAATCACCGCTGAAATAAACACGCTCCGGTGCGGCTAATTTATTGACGGACTCTGCATCACGTTCTTTACTGTAATTCATATAGCCCCAAGACGTGGCTATGATGACCAGTAAACCGACAATACCGTACAGGATAACCTGTTGATTGGTCTGCACGTAATCGGTGAACTGTGAAATTTTATTCATCACCGGATCTTTATGCAGTTCTTTTTTAGTAAGATGTTTTCTTGGCGTTAACATGCGTAATTCACTTCATTCTGTGGTCTAATTGATTTTTAAAGCGCCCCATAATACAAAACGGGCTTCTTGCACGCAAGTAAAATTAACAGAAACTAATTTTTATTCTAGTCGGTTAAAAATGATTCTACGGCTCAATAAGTCCTCGATTCAATATTATATTGTTACAATTATAACATCAAGCCTGCGGAAACGACGACCATTGGTCTTCTGCTGATTGTACCCTCGATCACGCCGTTGGCGTGACGACCATTGGCCTTCTGCTGATTGTACCCTCGATCACGCCGTTGGCGTGACGACCATTG
>JABWCP010000028.1 GCA_013360215.1 bacterium
ATTTAATGCGAGAGTAATTCAGTGGTAGAATGCCGTCACGCAAAATGCGTGACTGGACGTCGCGAGTAAGATTACAAAGATAACTGATACCTAGTCTGAGAAGTAATAAGACAGTATTTAAATGCGAGAGTAATTCAGTGGTAGAATGCCAGCTTCCCAAGCTGGACGTCGCGGGTTCGACCCCCGTCTCTCGCTCAGAAGATCATTAGGAAACGTCATTCGGACGGAGTTCGGAATGGCGTTTTTTGTTATAACCAGAGACCTAGAGTGAGACGCGAACTGTTTTTTAGTTTAGTATTTTTGCTTAGTTGTACCGGTTGCACATCGGTGTCATCCATGTCTCCTGAAGAGCGGCATGATCGAGCCGAACAATATGTAGCGAAGGCGCGTTTATTTTATTTACAAGGCGATATGGAAGAAGCATTGGAATCATACTCACAAGCTTTGCAGTACGATTCATCACATACCGAAGCGCTGTTGGGTTCAGCCGAAATATGGACGCAGCAAAAACGTTACAACGACATTCTAATCGCTCTTCGAAATTTATCGTCTAAAAACCCGCGCACGGCGTATTTACGCGGGCAAGCCTACTTCGCAACATCCAGATATAATGAAGCGCTGGTTGATCTTTTATCGGTTTTAAAACATCCGGCTTACGGGTTATTGGCTTTACGCATGACGATCAGTTCGTATGCCCGCAATGGTGCTTATGCGCAGGCTGTTGATTTACTCGACAAAGAATTGCCTTCGCATGATCCGGCGACTGTTCGCGATTTGATCTTGGAACGGGAACGTTTGCATGATGCGCTTTTGATGGCCGAACCGATGCGGGGGTTTGAGGAAAAAAAATTAACCGTTCTGGAAAAACAATCGACGATTACACGAAGCGATTTGGCGTTTCTAGCGGTAACGTTATTGAGCTTGAAAAAAGATAGCGCCGGTTTGGCATTTCGTGACGTACCGGCTCAGGACACGATGGCGTTGTATTACCGAACCGCGATACGGTGCGGCTTTTTAGAAATATTACCGGATGGAAAATTTTATCCGGACCACATCATACGTCGCCGCAACCTTGCGCATTATATGTATCGTTTATTAAGAGCGCCGGAAGTCAAGCTCACCGCGTCCCCATGGTCCGATATTGATCCGCGTGATCCGATTTTTGCAGCAGCCCTGTGGGCTCATCAAAATAAAGTGCTTACACCACAAACTGGAACCCAATTTGGAGTGGATAAGCCTGTAACCGGATTGGAAGTTAAAAAAGCGTTAGAGCGTCTGGCGCTTTTGCGGGTCGAATTTTTTAAGTAGAATTGAAAACAGAAACTTATTGTTCCGCGTAGTTTGTGCTTATATATTGTTTGGTGCATTTAAAATAACCGAGGGTTCCTGTGTCTGATTCGTCACAAAAAGTCGTGTATGATCCGTTGATTGAAATCATCAATCACTTTGCTTCTAAAAAAAATGAAGCCAGCGTGTCTAAATCAACAACCGCCGCCACGGTCGAAGAACGGTTGAAAAACCGGATTATCGAAGGTGAAAAAAAAGGTTTGGATGATGATCTCAAATTGGCCATGCAAAATTATAAACCGCTTGAAATTATCAATACCATTCTCCTCGAAGGAATGAAAGTCGTAGGCGATTTGTTCGGCAAAGGCGAGATGCAGCTGCCTTTTGTTTTGCAATCGGCGGAAGTGATGAAAACCGCCGTGGCTTACCTGGAACCGTTTATGGAAAAATCATCCGGTTCTCAAAAAGGTACGATGGTGCTTGCTACGGTCAAAGGCGATGTGCACGATATCGGAAAAAATCTCGTGGATATCATTCTGACCAATAACGGATATAAAGTCATCAATCTCGGTATTAAAGTACCGGTAGAAACTATGCTGCAATCGCTGCATGAGCACAAAGCCGACGCGATCGGGATGAGTGGGCTTCTGGTAAAGTCAACTCTGATCATGAAAGAAAATCTTGAAGTGATGGCCGAACGCGGCATACAGGTTCCCGTTTTGCTGGGCGGTGCAGCGTTGACTCGTCGTTACGTAGAGGAAGATTTACGTTCCGTGTATGAGGCGCCGTTGTTTTATTGCGAAGATGCATTTTCAGGATTACGCGTTATGGAGCGTATTGCCAGTGGTGAACCGCTGCGGGCGGAAACGCAGGCGGACGTGCTCACGCAACCCGCAACTACAGTGGCCGAAACGATCAAACGTATTCGTATCGTACGTCATCAGTGGAATAAGGCCTTAGACTATATCACCGATTTGGATTTCGTCGTACAAAACACATTTGGTCGTTGGTCCGTGCGTGATGTGATCGCTCACTTTATCGGGTGGGAAAGAATACTGATCGAACGATTGGGTCACGTAAAAAACAACAATGCGGAGGGCGTGGCCGTATTTACGGATGAAGGCGTGGACGAAGTCAATACGCAGTGGGTGACCCGTTTCAAAGAAAGCGACCGATCCGAAGTGATGGACGAATGGAATGCGGCACAATCCGATTTACAACACATCATCCAATCGCTGACGGATTCGATGTTAGCCTCACAAGCGCGGGGGCGAACCGTATCTGAAATCATCGCGGGCTCTTCATTTGCACATGAATACGAGCATTTGCAGAAAGTGCAATCCTGGCTTCAAACTTTCCAAACTGCGTCGACGAGTACCGTCGGTGTACCGCGTGTTCGTTCCGATGTGAAGCCCTCATCGTCTATTCCGAATCCGCCTTTTTGGGGGGATCGCGTAGTCGAAGATATTTCGTTAACGGACATTTTTCCGTTTGTCAACGAAGTCGCTTTATTTCGCGGTCAGTGGCAGTTTACCAGAGGAAAAATGAGCGGCAGTGAATATCAGAGTTTCGTAGATGCGAAAGTACGCCCCGTATTTGATGCGTGGAAAAAACGCGCTTTGGAAGAAAAACTTCTTATTCCCAAAGTCGTTTACGGATATTTTCCTTGCCAATCGGATTGGAATGATCTGGTTATTTATGAAAACGACCATACTACCGAAAAATTACGTTTTACATTTCCGCGTCAGTCGGACAATCATCACTACTGTATTTCTGATTTTTTTGCGCCTAAAGAATCCGGCAAAATGGACGTGATCGGATGTATGCTGGTCACGGTCGGACAACAAGCGTCAGATTTTTCAGCGCAACTTTTCGAATCGGATAATTACGCCGATTATCTTTATTTTCACGGCCTCAGCGTGGAAACGGCCGAAGCGTTGGCTGAATATTGGCATCGCCAAATGCGACTGGAGTTAGGCATTGCGAGCGGAGATCATAGCGACACCAAAAAACTCTTTCAGCAATCGTATCAGGGCTCACGTTATAGTTTTGGGTATCCGGCATGCCCTCATCTGGAAGATCAAAGTAAATTGTTTACACTGCTAGACCCTAAACGCATAGGCATCACACTGACCGATGAGTATCATCTTGTACCCGAACAATCTACCAGTGCGATCATCGTTCATCATCCGGAAGCCAAATATTTTAATATATAACGAGGATTACATTTGAAACGCAATTTAATGCTTGGCATCACCGCGGCTTTGTTTATTGCCAGCTGTACTAAAACAGAGTTACCAACTATGAATACGATAGCAGAACATTATGTGCGTCTGATCCTTAAAATAGGACTGCACGATGGCGATTATGTGGATGCGTATTACGGGCCGGACAGCCTCAAACCGAAATCGGATGCGGCTTTACTTAAAACCGAATATCCGTTAACCGTTCTGCTCACGGAGTGTGATCAACTTCTTGCGCAACTGGCTCAAATAAAACCCGATCCGAAGCAACGCATGGACGGATTACGTCATACGTATTTGATTAAACAATTGACCGCGGCGCGTACGAAAATCGAAATGCTCAATGGAAAGAAATATTCGTTTGATGAAGAATCGCGTTTGCTTTATGATGCCGTCGCACCGACGTACGATTCGACCCATTTCCGAGCGATCCTCACGGAGCTGGAGCAAAAAATGCCGGGCCATGGCAATCTCACGGATCGTCTCGAAGAATTTCGCAAGGCTTTTATTATTCCCAAAGATAAGCTGGATGTGGTTTTCCAGGCGGCTATCAAAGAAGGACGCCGCCGCACTCAGCAGTATATCCCGCTGCCGGAAAAAGAAAATTTTACGGTCGAGTATGTAAACAATAAACCCTGGAGCGGATACAATTGGTATAAAGGCGGGGCTTACAGTTTGATTCAGGTGAATACCGACTTGCCGATTTTTATTGATCGTGCTGTGGATCTGGCCTGTCACGAAGGGTATCCTGGTCATCATGTTTACAATGCGTTACTTGAAAAGACACTCGTACGGGATCGGGGTTGGATCGAATTTACGGTCTATCCTTTGTTCAGTCCGCAGTCGCTGATTGCCGAAGGCAGCGCCAACTATGGTATTGAGATGGCCTTGCCCGGTGCGGAGCGCATGAAATTTGAAAAAGAAGTATTATTTCCGCTCGCCGGGATAGATGCCAAGCGCGTTGACGAATACTATGCCGTGCAGGCGCTTGTTGGAAAAATAAGTTATGCGGGCAATGAAGCCGCACGCGGTTTTATCAACGGTACAATGACACGCGAGCAAGCCATTGACTGGATGGTCACGTACGGCATGTACGCACGGGAGCGCGCAGAGCAACGCTTGCGTTTTATCGAACGCTACCGCAGTTATGTGATTAATTATAATTACGGCCTTGATTTGGTTCGCGGCTATATTGAAAAGAATGGCGGCACCTCGGACAAACCGGAAACGCGGTGGAAATTGTTTGAGAAGCTACTGTCAGAACCCACCATGCCGTCGGCGCTCCAATGAAAAAAGACAGTTCATACCCGCTTATTTGGGCAACGGTGATGAAAATTCCTAAAGGCAAAGTCGCAGCCTACGGTCAGATCGCTTATATCGCGGGACTGGGCCGACAGCCAAGATTGGTGGGGTATGCGCTGCATAATATTCCCGAAGGCATGGATATACCGTGGCATAGGGTGATCAATGCGCAAGGTAAAATTTCTTTTCCTAAAGGAAGCCGGCATTACGAGCGGCAAAAAAAAATGCTTAAAACCGAAGGTATCGAGTTTAATGGGGAGAAAATAAATCTCGATCGTTTTGGTTGGGATCCGGAGTAGGGAATGGATTTTTTTGATTTGTTTCTTTGGTATTCCGCATGGTTATATTTTTTTGGATTGACGGTTTTAGCCATTGGTTTTTGTTTGTATAAACCACACCGCGCTTCAAGTTATAATCCTCTCGTCTCTGTCGTTATTGCGGCACGTAATGAAGAAGTCCATATAGACCGCTGTTTAGCAGCGCTTTCGGAACAGACGTATCCTGCCGATCGGATGGAAATCATCGTGGTTAATGACCGTTCGACCGACGGAACAGAGAATGTCGTACAAACATGGTCTAAAAAAATTCCCCATTTGAAAATCGTCTCGATTCGTGAGGCATCCAAGTCCATGGCGCCAAAAAAATTTGCTGTGGATAGCGGAATACGGAACTCTAAGGGTGAGATAATTCTGTGTACAGATGCCGATTGCCGACCGGAGCGTGCGTGGGTTGCAACCATGATCGAACATTTTACACCGGAAGTGGGTATGGTGTTGGGGTATTCACCGTTGTGGCCGGTTCATCCGAATTCGTTATTCGAAAATTTTGTTGCTTGCGAAAGTATAGGGTTAGGTGTTGTAGCCGCTTCGACTACGGCATTACATAAACCATGGACCGTGACAGGTCGTAGCTGGGGTTATCGGCGTGGCGTGTATGACGAAGTCGGCGGCTTTACAAAAATTGCACTTCAGGTGTCAGGCGATGACGATTTATTGCTGGGTTTGATGAAAAAAACAAAGTGGAAGATCGCCTATGCGATAGGGGAGCAAGCCAATGTACGGACCGACCCGCCGAAAAGTATAAACCACTTTCGTAATCAGAAAACGCGCCAGTTATCTAAAACCCGCCTGTATTCGTTTAAAATGCAAATCAGTGTGATGTGGTATTATTTGTTTAATGTGGCGCTGATCGTATCACTTTTTTTTGCGGTTTTGTATTCTGAGCAATGGCGTACCGTTGTTTGGGCTTGGTCACTGAAAATGTTTTCGGACGTTATATTTTTGTCGGCCGGTGCGTATCGGTTTCGAGTCTTATTGTTTTTAAAATATTATCCGTTTCTTGTTCTAATTCATCCGGTATATGTATTGACGTTTGGTCTATTAGGACGATTTGGCCGGTATACCTGGAAAGATACGCCCGTGGCACAAGGAGAAGCGCGGTCATGATCGAAATGATATTATTTATTGTAATGGGTGTTTATTTCGCGAGCTATGTATTTGGCGTGATGTGGATACTTATGGGGTTATTTTTTCCGCATCGTGTTTTTTCAAAAAAGCAACCTAATGTATCCGTGATCGTAGCTGCGCGCAATGAAGCCGATAATATTCGGTACTGCGCGGAAAGTCTAGCTGCGCAGGATTATCCCAAAGATCAATATGAAATTATATTGGTTAACGACCGATCCGAAGATCAGACATTGGCGATCATGCAAGCGTTTGTCAAAAAATTCCCAGAGCAATTTCGTATTGTATCGGTTCAGGATAAGCCTCTGGATGCGTCCGGAAAGAAATATGCTTTGAAACAAGGTATTGAAGCCGCGGTCGGAGAGATACTTTTATTTACTGATGCCGATTGTACCGTCGGCCCGCAGTGGATAACGACGATGGCGTCTTATTTTTCGGATAAAACGGATTTTGTCATAGGGTTTTCTGAAGTACGTGCAGTAACGACATTTGAACGTTGGCAACGTACGGATTTTTTAGCCATGATGATCGCGGCTGCGGGCGTGTCCAACCTGGGAATGCCGTGGTCAGCCAGCGGACAAAATCTGGCTTATCGTCGCAAGGCCTATGATGCGGTCGGCGGTTTGGATCCGATCATGCATCGCATTTCGGGGGATGATATTTTGATGATGAATCGTATGCGACAAAACGGCGCGGGTATTGTCTTTGCAATGCATCCGGGCGCTTATGTTCAGACAGAGCCGGTACCGGATTGGTCAACCTTCATGCGTCAGCGCGCTCGCTGGGCATCCAACGGACCGATCATGCTGCGATACAATCCTTGGTTTTTTTGTTATCTCACGATCATATACGGCGTCTGCATTGGACTGATCGCCAGTTTGGCGGCGGGTATTTTTTTTAAACCGTGGCTATGGCTAGGCGGATTTATGTTGGTTGTTAAAGCTATAGTGGATAGCGCGGCCATGATGATCGGATCAAGGCAATTACAAAAGAAAGTATCGCCGACGGATTTTATATATTGGTTTGCCGTCCAACCTTTTTATGTGGTATGGTCAGGCTTGCGTGGTATGCTGGGGATATTTACCTGGAAATGAAAAGAATATCTCGATCTGAAGGGTTTTAGTACCAACGCGTACAAGATTTATAAACGTTATACTTTTCTCATATCGTATCTAAATAAACAAAAGACACACTAACTCAATAGATCGTACCTGATTACAGTCTATTAAAATAACTTATAATTATTTCACAAACTGGATGGAAGCGCCTTTGTTTTCATCATCCGTTCCGTAGATAATGCCGCCAAATTCGCCCGGTACCAATTCCATTGCTTCGATTTTATGTTTGGTATCCGTGAACAGGCGAACATATTGCGAATTGGCGGTGATAGATGCTTGTGTTCCGTTAAAGCGAATATTACCGACGATATAGACGGCCGATTCATAAGGACCGTTATCACCCGTATCGGATGAAGAAACAACATACAAAGTTCCGGCTTCATCCATTTTCATATCGGATATGTAACGCACTTTTTTCTTAGGGAACGGTGTTTTAAAAGGCAGTGTCATAATATTGGCGAACTTCATGGTGCGTGGATTGAATACACCGGAATAAATAACAGCCGGATCTTCATCTTGTCCGCGATGCCCCCAAATAGCTGCCATCAAGGTATCGTTGAGCAGGCGAAGATCAAATCCTTCGAAATTACTGCCTTTGGGCGCTTCGGGTAAATCAAAGCGACCGGTAATGGCTATTTGTTTAGAAGTCGGATCAAAGGTGAATAGAAAACATTTTCCCATGCTGGACATAACGACGTACGTGTTTTCGCCGATCGGATATTTACACAGCGCTTCACCGTCAATAGGGATATTTACGGAGTCCGGCCAAACCAAACCTTCATATTTTACAGGTTTTTTTTCTGCCATCGTAACCAATCCCAAACGTGGTTCGCCGCCTTTTTTATTATCATGTACGGTCAGCAAAACGGTTTCTTTAGCATCATGGCGCACCGTAGCGAAACCGCTGAATCCGTAGGGTTTTCCTTGTTTGCCGATATTCCAGTTACCGCAAGACGTCAGAGTGAGGCTGACGGTGAGCAAGGTAGTAGTCAACAACGCGCGCATGTGATTCCTCATAAGTGAGATGAAAAGAGTTGATCAATGTAGCGGAATCCCTACTGAAAAACAAAATATTTTTTTGAGAACTATAGGCGTGCCGCCGCTACTTTTTCAGAACCCGACATGACGAAAAAAGTGGCATCGTCGGTTAGGCTGTCAGTTTTGATATACGCTCGTGCGATGGGCGAGTGGTGACGATAGGAGTAACAAGCGCCGGTGATCAAACCGATTTCTTTATTATCCAAAAAAACTTTGTCGGCATAAGCGACTTCTTTTTCTATTTTAAAGGTAATCAATTGACGTTGTACTTTTTCACGACTATCCAGGCGTGCAATCACTTCTTGCCCGATATAGCACCCCTTGGTAAAACTGATGGCGCTTATCAATCCGGCTTCCAATGGATTATAGTTTTCTGATAACTCAAAATGGTACGCCGGTATGGCATCTTCGATGCGTACGGTTTCGTAGGTCATGCGTCCGCAGGGTTGTGCCACTGGAAGTAGTTTTTCGCACAACGCTTCGATAACAGAGGTTGGGCCAAAAAATTCAAATCCATTATTGGGATACGCCGCACATTGTGTATAGATGATATCGCCTTCCTTCAAAAATACGTTCGTGTCCGGTATGGTTATTCCTATTTGATTAAGCGCTTGTGCGGCTTGGGGGCCGATAAGAAATACAGAGGAAATGCTATCGGAAATATCATTTATCCGAACATCGTCCATGATGATGTATTTATCAAGCCATTGGGCGATCGTTGCTGACCGCTCCGCCGATATGCGAAGTGTCGTACTCTGATCGCCGTGGAATACACGCAATAAATCCATGATGCGACCACGATCGGAAGTGAGTACCGTTTGTTGTACGGTATTTGAATCCATGTTTTGAATATCTTGCGTAGACAAACGATGTAGTACGCTCAGCGTGTGACGGCCTTGGAGCCGGAGTGTTCCGTAAAATGAAGTGTCTATAAGTACCGCTTGTTCACGCGCCCGTCGGTATTCGGTTTCCGGATCATCATAATACGATACGAATGGTTGCGATTCCCCGTGTAGCGTGCTTTTCGGAGTGTCAGCTTTTTCAAATTGTTTGAACCACGGTATAGACATTATTGTTGCTTTCTATTCATATTTTGCGCTGCAATATACTTCATCCGTACGAACAGCGCAAGCATGTCCGCGGTTTGAGGTAAATTCTCTTTTGATATTCCTTCGTTTTTCGTAAACTTTGCCGCAATACCATCAATAACCTTTGAATCGGATTATGGCAAAACTACAATCAAAAGAACGGCAAAAAAAATCGGAAACTTCCACCGCGACGGGACTTCAAATCAAACCCTGGCAACAAACCGCGATCAGTATTCTTATTCTCTATGCACTCAATGTATTTCTTTTTAGTGATATTGTGATCAAAGGGAAAGCCTTTTCGAGCGGTGCGGATAATTCAGCGGCTACAGCGATCTCCCGCGGTATGGGCGAATTGGTCAAGCAAGAAGGTGATCTTCCGCTATGGAATCCCTTTATGTTTGCGGGCATGCCCAGTTTTGCCAGCGGTATGTACGGCAACCCTGACGCTACCCCACTGATCAAGTATCAGAAGTATTTTAACCCTTCGTATTATATTAGTTTGGTCGTTAATTTGTTTTTTGGTAACCGCGATAATGCGTGGGAAGTGGCGACGTTTTTTCTTGCCGGTGTATTTATGTTTTTACTGGCACGCAGTCTTGGATTTGGCCATTTAATAGCACTAACGGCGGCCGTTAGTTATATGTTTTGCAATTTTTTTGTCGCCTCGATGGCGGCCGGCCACGGCGGAAAAGTTCGTACGATCGCTTACATTCCGCTGGTCGTGTGGAGTGTTTTTAATTTTTTTCGAAGCCGTAGCGTATGGACGTGGGCGATCATGGGACTTGTTCTGGGGTTATTTTTTCAGGAAGCGGCGCACACGCAAATCATTTATTATGCTTTTCTGATGCTGGGTATTTATTGCGTCGTTTATCTTCTGGACGAATTTCGTAACAATCTGTCGGGCGTGATTCGAAACGGTTTGGGCTTCTCCGCCGCGCTGATAACCGGCTTGGGGTTTGGCGCGCTTGGCCAAATTGCACTGTATGTGTATTCCGATGTTACGATGCGGAGTATGGGGCCGGCATTTGCCGAAACTACGGAAATGGCCGGTGCCGGTGGTATGACATTTGACTATATCACGATGTGGTCATTTCATCCGCTGGAATCCGTTACATTTTTTATACCGGGCTACTTTGGACTTGAAAGCCCGTATTATTGGGGTTGGATGACGTTTACTTCGTCGGCTTTTTATTTTGGTTTGCTGCCGATGGTGGCCGCAGTTTTTGGAATTTTGTATCGACGCAATACGATCACTAAAGCGATGGTATTTACGGCGTTGCTGGCCTTGCTTATCGCATTCGGGAAATTCTTTGAACCATTTTTCAAACTTATGCTTTCGATCTTGCCGTTTTTCGAAAAGTTCCGTGTTCCATCCATGATTCTCACGCTTTTTATTTTTGCTGTAACCGTACTGTCGTGCTACGGTTTGGATTATATTTTTAATCCGACGGAAGAGGAACGCAAACGCAGAGGCGGTTTAGAAAAAATTTCACTCTATGTCATGGGTGGAATTGCTGTGCTGGGTGTAGTTTCATTATTGATGCCCGATTTCTGGTCCGGTATGGCCGGTTTTTTGGCCGACGGCGATGCGCAGCGATATAATGCCAATCAGATCGCACAATTAAAAAAATTGCGTTTGGATGCACTCAATAGCGGTGTAATTCGATTTGCCGTGCTGGGTGTGATCATATTCGGCGCGTTATATCTTTATATGAAGGAAAAAATCGGTGCCGGCTTGGCATTGATGATTCTGCTTATGGTGAATATCACAGATACGATCAGTCTCAACATGAAAACGCTCCGTCCGGTTTCGCGCGCAGCTACGCAACAGGAATTTCAGGAGACGGAAACCATTCGTTTTCTTCACTCGGATACGACGCGGTTTCGCGTTTTTTCTTTGCTCGAGCACGCCCAATCGGGATCGCCGGTGTGGAATTATTTTGGTGTTGAAAGTCTGAGCGGGTATAGCCCTGCTAAAATGCGTATCTATCAGGATGTCATCGAATTTTCGATGTACAAAGGTCCGGATCCGCAGTTTCCGATTAATATGAATGTAGTCAACATGCTCAACGCTAAATACATTTTAGCCAACGGACGTTTGCCGGAAGGTATGGGTTTTCTGATGCGCAAAATAGATGAAGCGGGGAAAACACTCATTTATGAAAATAAAAACGTTTTACCGCGTGCCTATTTTGTTTCATCCGTAGAAACGATCGGCGAACGCCAGCAAGCCTTGCTGCGCCTTAACAGTGTTGACTTTGATGTGCATCGCTCGGCATTTACAGACAAAGCGATCAAAACGCCGATAACGCCGTTTGATTCGGCTAAAGCGGAGATAACGCAATGGATGACGGACAAAATTTCGATTTCAGCGTTTGTAGATAAACCGGGATTTATGGTGTTGAGCGAAACATATTATCCGCATGGCTGGAAAGCTTATGTGGACGGACAGGAGACGGAGATTTATAAAACAAATTATATTCTGCGCGGCATTCAGGTACCGGCGGGACAACATACGATCGAATTTAGATTTGAACCGGCTGAATATACGGCCGGCATTTGGGCCAGCACGATTTCATTTTTTGGTGTGATCGGATTATTAGTAGTCGGCGGAGTTATGCAATATCGCCGACTGCAAAAAGAGCCGAAATCTTGATTTGGGATTTATCTTAAAAAGAGGTGTTATCATGAAAATGTTTTGGTTTTTTTTACTTTCTGTGCTGACCGTAAGTTCGTCCCAAGCACAGGAGGAGTATATGACGCAAACTTTGAATCTCAAAGTGTATGTCAAATTGATCAACGATGTTCAGCCCTTACTGGACAGGACCATCGAAGAAACGGGAAGTCGTATTTTGTCTTCCACGCAAGGCAGCTTACAATATAATACAACAGCTAATTCGCTTCGAATGACCATTTGGTCTTCGGCGGCGGGGTTTGTCAAACTACAACAAACGATCAAATCACTGGGTCTTGTTCGCCATCACGAGATTACCACGGTCAATAATGCGGATATTCTGGCATCGCTTGAAATGGAATTGGATCATCTCAATAAAAAGAAGCAATCGTATGAGAGTGAAATCAGCCGCATAGATGCATCGAGTGAAAAGCACGGTTTTTTATGGGACGAATTGCGCACGATCGAAGATCGGATATTTGAAACAGAGCGATCTATTTTAGAAAAAAAGCAGCAGACGTCCAATTATGTGATCGAACTCGAGGTCATCGAAGAATCGTATGCCCCGTTTGAAGATGCTCAAGATGTTCAGTTTGTCAATATGCCCGGTTTTGAGTACGCCGAACTGCGTATCGAAAATCCGCTGAATACGGTTTCGCACAAAACGTACCGAGGCGGCATGGTCAAATATCTTTTTACAAAAGGTAAGAGCTACGTTCGTTTTGGTGTTTTACGCAGTGGTCTGGATGGCGCAACACCGGAAGAAATCGAGGAACTTTTCTTTTACAGTTTTGGCCAAGATTTTTATCCGCGCTATTTTGGCCGAGGTGCACGTTCGTTTGCCAATCTATATACGGGTTATAGCACGGGCGGTGTTTTTGCGACAGCCGATGACCGTCGAAAAAATGTTTTTTTTCTGATGCCGCATATCGGTCTGGAACTGTATAAAACCCGCTTTATTTTGTGGGATACTCAAGCCGGATATTTTATCCCGTTTTATCAAAACCGCAATTTTCGCGGCATAGCAGGTCATATGTCGTTTAACTTTGTATTTTGAGATCACTATGAAAATTTGGGTTCGCCGTACGCTATTTGGTTTAACCGCATTGTTACTGGTTCTGACAGGGCTTGTACTTTTCGGTTATTTTGCTGCGCGCAAAAGTTTACCGCAGACCGAGGGGCAGCTTTCACTCAGAGGATTGTCGGCACCGGTGACTGTTTACCGTGATGAATTTGCCGTACCGCATATTGATGCGTCTGGCGAAACAGACCTGATGCGGGCGACGGGTTATGTGCAAGCGCAGGATCGTTTGTGGCAAATGGATTTGCTCCGTCGTATTGCCGAAGGACGCTTGAGCGAACGTTTTGGTACAAAAACCTTAAGCGTAGATAAAGCGCTGCGTACTATAGGTTTTATGCGTATGGCGACCATGCTCAAAGACAGTTTGCCGCCCGATGTTATGTCGCTTTTACAGGCTTACGCGGATGGCGTGAATGCCTTTATAGAAGAAAATAAGGGGAACTATCCTCCGGAATTTACACTGATTGATTTTACCCCGGAGGCGTGGAAGCCTGAGCATTCGATCGCGCTGTCACGACTACTTGGTTGGCAGCTGAGCATGGGATGGCATGTGGATGTCACATACGATCGTATTTTGGATACGGTTGGTTTTGCTAAATTGCAGGAGATTCTTCCGCGTTTTCCGGCAGATGCACCGACTATCGTACCAATGGTTCCACCTGATTACAATGCTAAATCCATTTTGAATGGCATTTCAGAAAACACATATCGTGAAGAACATTTTCGCCCCGCTCCAAAAGCCGCAGCGGCGGAACTGCGCCATTTTGCCGATGCCCTATATGAAGTTAAAAAGATCATCGGCATCGAAGGATTTAGTGTAGGAAGCAATAATTGGGTTGTATCCGGCGCACGGTCAGTTTCCGGTAAACCGTTACTGGCCAATGATCCGCACCTGGGGCACGCGATGCCGCCGACTTGGTATGAGATGCATCTGCGCGGAGGAAGATTGGATGTAGCCGGTTTCACGCTGCCCGGTGTGCCGCTTATCGTTTTAGGGAATAACAATCGGATAGCCTGGGGTTTTACCAATGTGATGATGGATGATGCAGACTTTTACCGTGAGCAGATCCGTGACAGCATGTATTATTTCAACGGCGCTTGGCGTAAGCTCGAATGGGCGGAAGAAAAAATTGTGATTTATGATTCGACCGATGTTGTATTCCGCATTCCGATGACACACCGTGGGCCGATCGTACAAGGGTTTTATGCCAATGTTTCGGGTAGCGAAGCGATTTCGGTGCGATGGAGCGGATATGAAGCCACGCGGGAAGTAGAGGCGATGCTGGGAATGAATATCGCGCAGGATTGGACCGGTTTTCGCAAAGCCGCTTCCGAATTTAAAATACCGGCGCAAAATATCGTGTATGCAGATGTGGACGGACATATTGCGTATCAATGTGTGGGGAACATTCCATTGCGGCGCAATGGTAACGGCATTTCTATTTTGGACGGAAGCGTATTACAGAATGATTGGGCCGGTTATTTACCTTTTGAATCGAATCCATACCGACTTGACCCGCCCGAAGGTTTTATTGCCAGTGCTAATAACAAAACGGCCGGCGATTGGTTCCCGTATTTCATCTCCAATTATTGGGAGCATCCGTCGCGCATCAAACGCATTCATGATTTTATGAATGGGCAGGAAAAATTTAGTTCTGCCGATTTCCAAAAATTTCAAAATGACTTTTATTCGTATCACGCATTAGAAGTGATTCCGTATATCCTTGAAGCGTGCAGTAAGGATTCGAATTTTACAAAACAAGATCTTGAGCATGTATCCAATTATCGCTATAACGAATCGTATTTATTTCTGAAGCATTGGGATGGTCGTATGCATGCGGACAGCCGGGGTGCGGCAATTTTTAATGTTTTTTTCAGGCGATTGACGCGCAACCTCTATTCGGATGAAATGGGGGATGATCTGTATCGCGATTTTGTAAAATTGACGAATATTCCAACACGGGTGACAACGCAACTCCTGCAACTTCCAAAGTCAGCATGGTGGGATAATGTACGAACCCGCGACATAGAAGACCGCGATGCCATACTTCGTATTACGATGACGGAAACGGTGGATGAATTAACGGCCGATTTGGGCAGCGAGCCCGGCGGATGGGCGTGGGGTAAAATTCATCATGTTGAATTTGAACATTTCGTAGGGCGACAGAAGCCATTGAATTATCTTTTTAATGTCGGTCCGTTTGCGGTCGGCGGTAATACTACGACTATCAATAATACCGAATTTAATTACAGTGACTCCACCTACAAAGCCGTGATCGGTGCGAGTATGCGCCGCATCGTAGATCTTGCCGATATACAGCATCCGAAAACGGTCTTGACCGTCGGACAAAGCGGCCAACCGTTTAGTCTCCACAACGATGATCAGGTTCGTATGTGGCTTGACGGGCAGTATAAGATACTCAATTTGGATTGGGGCGCTCTGCGCAATAACCCGTCGCATCACCGGCTGATATTGATGCCTCCGAATGCAAAATAAATTTTATAAAATAATTTCACTGTAAACATAAAGGCGTTATGGATATTCGTATAGGACAAGGTTACGATGTGCATCGGCTTGCGGAAGGCCGTAAGATGATATTGGGCGGAGTGGAAATTCCTGCGGACAAAGGCCCTTTGGGGCACTCGGATGCGGATGTACTGCTGCATGCGATCTGCGATGCGCTTTTGGGGGCTATCGGCCTCGGCGACATCGGTAAACATTTCCCGGACACCGATCAAGCCTACAAAAATATTTCCAGCCTTATTTTACTTGAAAAAGTTTACGCGTTGATCACCGAGCGAAATTATCGCGTAGGAAATGTGGATGCGACATTAGTTTTACAGAAACCTAAAATTGCGCCGCATGTGCCGGCTATGAAAAAAAACATAGCTGCGGTTTTGCATGTCGAAGAGGAACGGGTGTCAATCAAAGCCACGACCTCGGAAGAACTTGGGTTTGTCGGTGCAGGTGACGGAGTTGTAGCGTATGCCGTCGCGTTGGTTTTTAAATCCTGATCAGATTCGTTGATTTTTTGATATCACGACGATGCCTGATGGCGTCACAAAAAATCGTTTTTTATCCTCTTCAAGATTGTAGCCGATTTCCGAATTCTCCGGGATGACGACATTTTTGTCTATGATCGCACGTTTGATTTTCGAATTGCGCCCGACGCTGACATTATTGAAAAGAATGGATTCGTCGACGCTCGAATAACTGTGGATACGGACATTGGGTGAAAGCAAGGATCGTGTTACACGACCGCCGGAAATAATCACGCCGCCCGAAACGATCGAATCAAGCGCCACGCCCATACGTCCGCCTTCTTGCGGTTCGGAAAACACATTTTTAGCCGGCGGGTATTGTCCCTGGTATGTGCGTATCGGCCAGTCTATGTCGTACAGGTTGAATGTCGGTGAAACGGAAATCAAGTCCATGCTTGTATCAAAATAACTATCCAGTGTACCGATGTCGCGCCAATAGGGTTGACCGGCCTTATTCTCGTCTTCAAAATTATAGGCTGTCACTTTGTATTTACCGAGCATGGAAGGAATGACATTTTTACCGAAGTCGTGGGCCGAATCTTTTAGTTTGGCATCATCTACCAAAACGTGTGCCATCGCATCGGCGCTAAAAATATAAATACCCATATTGACGTAACAGAAATCAGGTTTGTTCGGAAGCGGTTTGGGTTCTTTGGGTTTTTCCTGGAATTCGATGATATCATTGTCCTCATTGACCACCATCACGCCAAACTGATGGGCTTGATCGCGTTGAAATTCGATCCCGGCAATGGTCAGATCGGCTTGTTTGGCAATGTGGTACTGAAGCATTTTGAGATAATCCATCTTGTAAATGTGATCACCGGAGAGAATGATCACATATTCCGGTTTATCATCTTGCAGCACATGAAGATTTTGAAATACGGCATCGGCCGTGCCCTGATACCAGTGATTGGCCGTACGAAATTGCGGCGGAATGCAGTAAATATATTCACCGAGTTCCCCGTTGAGAAAACTCCAGCCTTCGCGGATATGCGTATCGAGCGATTGCGATTTGTATTGGGTAATCAGATATATTTTACGAAAACCGGAATTGATCGCGTTACTGAGTGCAAAATCAATGATGCGGTATTTCCCGCCAAACGGGACAGCAGGTTTGGAGCGATCTTTGGTGAGAGGATATAGACGTTCGCCTTGACCGCCGGCCAAAATAATAGCGAGGGTCTTGCGGAAAAGCGATGATGAAATCGGCGTCATGCCATGCTCCCGTTCAGTAGTTAGATGTATTCCGTTGAGAACAGATAGATTAGTTTTTAAATGTATTAAAGTCGCGGGCGAAGTCCAAATATTTTTTCTAAGCGTGCGCCATTACAAAAACAGTCTTTCTTTAAGTCATACTAACGCACAGCTATTATCACTGGATTTCCATAGAAAAAGCGATTTGAGTACTGAATGGGCCGAATTAGTTTTTCGTTGCATTCCTATAGCGCTATACGTAATTTGCGCCCGTTATGTGTTAGCTTTAGAGTTAAAAGCTTCTAAGGCGTTGTTTACCACTGTTTGGAGCGAATGGCATGTCCAAGATCTTTGATCGAGTGAATCTTCCTAAAGATATTAAATCGTTGTCGTCCGATGAATTAGTGCAACTTGCAGGAGAACTGCGCGCCTATGTGATTGATGAAATTTCACGTATTGGCGGCCATCTCGCCCCGAGTCTCGGCGTCGTAGAAATATCGGTCGCACTGCATCATGTATTTGATACGCCGACGGATAAAGTTATTTGGGATGTGGGGCATCAGGCCTATGTGCATAAACTTCTCACAGGACGTAAAGATCAATTTCACACGATACGACAAACGGACGGCATCAGCGGATTTTGTAAAATTCATGAAAGTGAATACGACGCTTTCGGTGCAGGCCATGCCAGTACTTCGATTTCGGCGGCTGTCGGCATGGCGATCGCCCGCGATCAATTGAAAAAAAACAACAAAGTCGTAGCTGTGATCGGTGACGGTTCGCTCACCGGCGGTATGGCTTTTGAAGCCATGAATAATGCGGGTTCGCTTAAAACCGACATGATCGTCGTACTCAATGATAACATGATGTCCATTTCTTCCAATGTCGGGGCTTTATCCAATTATCTTACGGATCTAATTTCAGCACCGTTGTACAATAAAGTAAAAACGGAAGTGTGGAATGCGCTCGGTCATTTGCACGAAGTCGGTGATCGCGTACGCCACGGTCTCAGCAAAATGGACGAAAGTATCAAGTCTATGCTTGTACCCGGTCATTTTTTTGAAAGCCTCGGCTTCCGTTATTTCGGTCCGATTGACGGCCACGATCTTCCGCGTCTTATCAAAGTTTTGCGTGATGTCAAAGATCTCAAAGGCCCGATTCTGATTCATACCCTGACCAAAAAAGGAAAAGGTATGCCTTTGGAAGAGCAGGATGTGGAAAAATATAAAGTCAACGCCAATAAATTTCACGCCGTCTCTCCGCCGAAAAAAGTAAACGCTTCGGAAACCGTTGCAGCGCCGACGTACACCGAAGTTTTCGGTAAAACAGTAGTCAAGCTTTGCAAGATGCATTCGCATGCTGTCGGTATTACGGCCGCTATGGCCGACGGCACCGGATTAAAATTTTTAGCTAAAGAAATGCCGGAGCGCTTTTTTGACGTAGGCATTGCTGAACAACATGCGGTGACGATGGCCGCAGCGATGTCGCTCAACGGAGTCAAACCTATTGTTGCGATCTATTCCACATTTTTGCAGCGCGCGTACGATCAGATCGTACACGATGTGGCCATTCAGAAAATTCCTGTTTTATTTTGCCTTGATCGTGCAGGTTTAGTGGGTGCGGATGGGCCGACACATCACGGCGCGTTGGATTTATCGTATTTGCGTTGCATTCAGGGCATGGTCATCATGGCACCCAAAGATGAAAACGAATTGAAAGATATGGTGTACACCGGGCTGATGTACGATAAAGGACCTATTGCGGTGCGTTTTCCGCGCGGCAACGGTATCGGTGTGCCGGTTACAGAGGCGTTTGAAAAAATTCCGATCGGTAAATCAGAATTTGTACAACGCGGCAAGGATATCGCTTTATTGGCCGTAGGAAACATGGTCCAACATGCTCTTAGTGCGGCGCAGGAGCTAATTCGCAACGGTTATTCGGCTACAGTGGTCAATATACGATTTGTCAAACCGCTTGATGAAGCGATGCTTTTTGAAATATGCCGTGATTTTGATGATGTGATCACGATCGAAGATAATGTTACAACCGGTGGTTTTGGCAGCGGTGTATTGGAAGCGATATATAGTCCCGATTTTATTGAGCGCGGCCAAAAACAAGATAAAGATTTTGTACAAAAGATGGCCCGTTTGCGCCTTAAGCGACTGGGCTTACCGGATGCGATCGTGGAGCATGGCGATAATGATGTATTATACGAACGCGTAGGACTTGATCCTGCTTCCATTGCTCGGGATGCTAAAACTATGATCGAAAAACGTCGCGGGGGAATTCAGGTCGAAACTATTATGGCCGCGGCAGCACGATAGAATTAAAAAACATACAAATAGAAAACCCTGCAGTTTTTTCTGCAGGGTTTTTTTGTTTTAGGATACGTTTTACGCTTTGAGTGCGCAGATGGCCGTTACATTGGCAATGTCTTCCGGCGTACAACCTCGGGAAAGATCATTGATTGGTTTGGCTAAACCTTGAATAACCGGGCCGATGGCTTGTGCTTTACCGATGCGCTCGGTTACTTTATAGCAAATATTACCTGCATCGAGATTAGGAAAAATGAATACGTTCGCTTTACCGGCAACGGCACTACCGGGAGCTTTGCGCTGGCCGATGGATTCGATAAATGCTGCATCAAACTGCAATTCTCCGTCAATTTTTATATCCGGTCTTTTTTCACGGACGATAGAAAGCGCCTGAACTACTTTATCCACAGCTTCATGTTTGGCGCTACCTTTTGTCGAAAAAGAAAGCATCGCCACCATCGGTTCTTCACCGGTGAGTTGTTTGTGACTTTCGGCGGATGCGATGGCGATATCGGCCAGTTGGGCGGCATCCGGATAAGGCATGACGGCGCAGTCGCCGTACGTAATGGCCCGTCCATCCGGAAGTACCATCAAAAAAATACTCGAAACCGTATTGATGCCGGGCGCCGTACCCACGCAATGTATGGCCGCACGCAACACATCCGCGGTTGTGGATACGGCGCCTCCGACAAAACCTTCGCATTCGCTGCGCCGTACCATCATCGCGCCATAATATAAAACGGAATGCATGTGTTGTTTGGCCTGCTCGTAAGTCATGCCTTTGGCCTTGCGGAGATTAAATAATTCCGACGCATAATCCGCCGTTTTTTCAGAACGCTTGGGATCAATGATCGAAACCGATGAGGGCAAGTCCACCTGCAATTCCCGTGCTCTATTTCTTATCTTGTCGGCATCACCGAGCAAAATCGGTTTGGCGATCTGTTCGTTTATTATGATTTTGGCGGCAAGCAATGTGCGATCTTCTTCGCCTTCGGGAAGAACAATACGGCATTTTTTGTGACGGGCACGTTCGCGTATCGAAGCAATGATGGACATAAAAAAATCCTTTAGTTAGTAAAACAAACTAAAGGATTTTACGATTAAAATCAACGCGTGCGCTTTTAAGGATTTTTATAATCGCGATTTACGGTAAAGGACACCCACGGCGATCGGGAAGCATTGTTCTTACCGAAATAGCTATCCACGCGCCATTGGTAAACTCCTTTTTGAAGCCGAGCGCCCTCAAAGAAATTTGAATTGGCATATACGACGCGGGTCGGGGAATCCGTAGCGTAGAGTGAATCGCCCGGAATACCGTCAAAAAATTCATCAATATAAGAATAGGTTTGTTTGTTGAGCGTCATGGATTCTTGCGCGCCGCAATTTTCCCCAAACGTTCCGGGCTGCTGATAGGCGAGCCATACGAGTTGACCGGAGGACGTCGCGACTTTGATCACATAATACCCGGGTTCATCGCCAAAAATACACCAGGAGAATTGCGGTTTGGTGGTCACCACCGTATCCTGATTATGCGGGTGCCCCGGGGAGGCCTTTTGTGCAAGACGGAAAGGCATGACATATGTGTACAGATTTTCTTCATCCAAATAATCGGATATATCGGTGGTATTACCTTTGGAATCTTTTGCGACGACGTAGTAGTAATACGTTTTTTCGGCGATCACGGCGTCTTCGATAAACGAATCGGTTTCGGCTTCATTTACAGTACGAACGGCGATCTCTGCAAAGGCGCTGTCTAAACCGCCGGATCGGTACACGATATATTCCGTGATTAGATTATCAGAGACGGTGATCGGTGACCATTCTAAACGAAGCAATTGTAAAGCACCTTCGATCGGACGTGTGCCGCGATCAACCGCCAGCGTATCGCCGTTATGTGCTTTGATACGCACTTTGGAAGGACGCGGCTCCGGCGGATTGACTTCGTCCGGACATCCGGTAAATATCATTGCAGCCAAGCCGATAAATGTAAGCGATAAAATGCTGTTGCGAAACATGATCATCCTTTATGAACTAAAACTTATACGAAGTACCGATACGATGCGTGTATCCCAACGCATGATTATTTAATGCGTAATCAATGTGGATGTGATTGTACTGAAATCCGGCACCGTAAGTCAAAGTACCGTTGTCTATACCGAGGCGCAGCGCAGCTAACTTATTGTATTCCCACTCAAGGCCGTAGTGACGATCGTTGGCGTAGCGCGTATTACTTTCGTACGATAAAAGTATGTTGCTCTTCCATTCATCCAACCCTTGGATGTACGACATGCCAAATTTGAAATTAGCTTTGACGATATCCTGAGCGCGTACGTCGGATGAAATTTTATTATACTGCACGGCTGTCGTCGTGGCATCCTGAAAATTGAAGCTCATTACAAAATCACCAAGAGTGGGAATTTCCAAAAGATCATTCATGCCAAACATGATCATCGTTCCGATATCCACGCCGATGCCCGACTTACGTACATCGTTGAGAACCACGCCGTTTTCTCCGGAGATGCCGCTTGTACCGCCGCGGATAATTTTAAAACTTGCGCCGACGGGAATTTGTATAGGGAAGTCGCTATAGGCCCATCCGAGATTAAGGCGCAGGGTATTCATACGCGCAAAAGTAAAAAAGAAAGCATTATCGGCATACGAAAAGTGTCCGTGTTGCAGCGCCGCAAAATCAAATCCGGGAACAGCATGTTCCGAAGCCGAGCCGGATAGATCCGCATTTTCAGGAATATTGCTGATGCTATAGCGAATCCAGCCTACAGCGAAAGAATAACGGTTGTTAATTTGATGATTGTATCCTAAAACATGATACTGCGCGAGTCCGCCAAACTGGCTCGAATAACTTCCCGTGACTTCATGGCGATTAACCAATACGGAACCTGCCGGATTCCAAAAAAATGCCGTCGCGTCGTTGGCTATCGCCGAATAGGCACTACCCATTGATGCCGCTCTGACACCGGCCGGGATTTCCAAAAAGGCATTGGCGTAACGTCGGTTTTGTGCCGTGATGACCGTAGCTACGCTAATGAAAAGTAATATTAAGGTTCGAACACTTTTTTTCATATCGGGTTATCAGCGAAAATACGCCAGTTTACCTTTCTTCTCGATAGTTTTTCCATTGAGTTTGCCGCGTATACGATAAAAATAAACACCATTGGCAATTGGGCGTCCGTCTTCGTCCAACGCATCCCAGGTCACCTCATGATAACCAACAGCTGTAATATTTTTTCCGGACGCAATCGCGTCGGTGTCTGTAATTTTGCGAATGCGACGACCCGACACCGTGTAGATGCTTATATCCAGTGCCTCCAAAGGTTCCGGAGCTTCGACACGGAATGCAAACGTTGTTGTGTTGATAAAAGGATTGGGGTAATTGCCATACGATTCGATGTCAAATTTACGAATGACCTGAAAATTGAGCGTGTCGGTCTTACTTGTATTCCCGTTGACATCTTTCGCCGTAAACAACACTTCGTGTTGGCCGTCATCAAAAGCCTGGTTCAGATTTAACGTAAATGTGACGGTATTTGAATTGGGTACCGAATCCGGTAATACGATTTGTGAAGCGCTGATCGGTGCGTTATCAACAGTTATCGCATAGTGGTTGCGATTTAGGCTTACGCCATTGCGGTCATAGACTATAGCCGAGACGCGCGGTTGGCGCGGTGCAATACCACCTTGCGTAAAAAGTTGTCCTTCGATCGTAGTTTCGATCACCGGTGCAGTGCGATCTCGATTGATCATGAGCATCCACGGTGCACGGTCTTCATTTGAAGTCAGTATCGCCGAGATTTGGCCGTGTGATTTAGTTTGTGAAGCAGAGAGGATAGTCCACTTACGATTTCCGGAGTCCCAACGGTAAACGGACAGCGAATCAGTATATGTTGCATTATAGCGTAATGTATCATAACGCATGATCAAATGTATCGGTTGGCCATCGGCGATAAGCCGCGAAAAGCCCGGTTCGTAAACTTGCGCAGCCGATGCACCGTACGGAATCGCAGGGCTAATATCCGGTTGATTGACGATCGTATATTCGCCGGTGACATGGAGGCTCATCGTACCGTTTTGAGTATAGACTCCGGGAGGAATACTTATACGCAGTGCCGAATCAACGGACACGGTATCATTTTTGGTTCCGTTGAACGTAGTTCCTAAAGACGGTGTAACATTAAATGCACCTAAGCGAATAGTTTGAAAGCGCAAGTTATTGGAACGGTTGACATCGTTGATACCGGAGTCGGGATCTACCCAAACGGCGATCACATGTTCTCCGTTGGACAGACTGGAAAGAATAGAGGCCGTATCGGATGAGATCACGCCGGAATTGGTAATGCTACCTTCTACTTGTACAAATGTTTCACCGATCAAAACGCCGGTACTCAACGGGTTGCCTTCATAAAATCGCACATTTACATTTTCAGCTTTGGCAAAACCCAGATTTTGTACGACGGCATTAATGCGCACTTCCGATGATCCGCCGACATAAATGGACTTGGTGAGCGGCGTAGGGATGTTTAAATCAATGCCCGACAGAATTTTAAAATTAGGCGACGGACTTTGTGTGGAATCGCCATTGGTATCATAAATGGTAAGAACGTATGTGATTTTGTCGTTTTCTGCGAAAGGGCCTATGCCTTGGCTTTCGTACGTATTTCCGGATGTGAGTTTGAGCGTATCAACGCCGGATGATGCTATCGGACCTGTTACCGTATAATGAGCTATGACACGTGCAACACCTTGAGGATCGCTGACCGTGGCTGAAAACCGAATAATATCTGAACTGGTCGGTGTGGCGGGTATCGTTTTCATATCCGCGATAAAAGTACCGTCAATATAGAAATCCGTGTTGCTGTTGAAGTATTTTTGACCGTCCGATGATTCGCCGTAAAGCCGTATTCCCGTCAATCCGGAGCGAAGCGCAGAATTGGGGATCGAATTCAGATTGATCGAAAAATCATACTGTCCGTTGGTGATGGTAAACGGTATCGAAACGACATTGGCAAAACTTGATTTATTGGCACCGCCGGAAACGGAATCGGTCGTAGGTTTGGTTTGAAAAATCTCCGCCGTTCCGGAACCGTTTGAAAAATCAGTAGCACCGCTCACGTTAAAAGAAGCGCTTCTGGACGGGCTGTAGTTACTCAGTGTCATCGTACGAGCACGCGGCGCACGAACTTTTAAAGCCGGATCGCCGAGGAAGTTAAATTGATATACCATGCTCTGAGGTACGAGCGATTGAAAGGTCGTGGAAGAACGATTGGCACCCTCAGCGGAAAAATCCTGCTCGCCGCGAAAGATCAAATAATTGGTTTTTCCTTTGGCGATAGATTGCCCGGCGGTTGTATTTTGTGCAAGAAATTCGTTCATCATATTATCGAGCATCTGATAATCGCCGATGATCCAGCCTGTTCCGCTGGCGGCTAAAACTGCGGCCGCGCCGCGATCGCGGGATAACATCATTGTTTCGCCCAACGCAAATTGACCGTCGCTGTCAAACGCGCCTACAAAACAGGTCATGCTCAGGACGATGGGATAACGTCCGCCGTTGGGCGTGATCAGATTGATGCGGTCGTGATTCATCATCGGTTCACCGGCAATATCGCGATCACCCCACACGCCGCCGCCGCCATGGCCGAGGTACGTTATGATAAGTGCACCATCGCTAAAAAAATCAGTTACAGCGCCCGCACCGCCTCCGTATTCTTGGCCGGGGTAAGCATAGATGCGTTCGGGTGTAAAACGCTGAGCCAATCGGTTATTGATAAGTAAAGTGGATTGGTATCTGAATACGTCGCGTGGAATTTCAGGATTTCCCAACGTCGCGCGTTGTTCCTCACTGCCACCGATAAACACAATTTTATTTTTCCAATTGCCCGAGGGTCCTTTTTCGTAGGCAATGATTTTATCAATGTAGGCATTGAGTTGTGTCGCATTGATCACCGGAATGCGTCCGATAAAAAAATCGGGTATGATATCCTGATCATCGGCGAGGCAAAACCAATAGTCGCTGGACGCCGCACCGTACTTCTGTGTTTGTATAAATTGCGTCGGAACGATTTCGTTTGAACTTGTTTTAGGCTGCCGGGATGCATCACCGATCAAGCATACGTAAAGCGGATTACCTTGCGAGCCTTTCCAGTTCGCAGCGGAATAGACATACCTCAGGAAATCGCGAATGGCGTACGGTCCGGGAGCACCATAACTGAATTCATCATAAATATCTTCGATAGTAATTGTTTCGGCTGAATAGCCTTGGCCCTTGCGGTAGTTCTCTAATCGCAGTGCGCTATCACGTAGTGCACGACTGGTAATGATAAGATATCGCGCATCATGATTGCCGGTCTGTAAGTTACCGGGATTATAGGCTGTCACGGTTTTAGGCGTTAGTTTGGCTGTTTCACCAACCGCAATATATTCGATACCGGATATCGGTACATCATCTTGAAATAATGCCTGATATGTAGTTTTACCCTGAATGGACGTATTACGAATAACAGGGTTAACGATGCGGCTTGAACCGCGTTTGTAAATACTGATATTGAGATCGTTAAAACCACTGAGTGTGAATTCGTGCAATGTCGTGCCGGAAATAGTAACATCCGGCGTGAAAATCAGCATATTATCGACCGCGGAATAGTTTCTTTTATAAGTGATTTCAAACCAGTTCATAGCAAATATATCGCTATTTCTTTCGGTGCTGTTCGTCGTTGAGATGCGGAGGGTATTCGTACCTGTCGGCGATAATAGATCTGATGAAAAAGGAATATCTTGCTGAAGTTTGGTAGCGTCGGTCCACGTGATGGGGTTGGGTGTGATCAGATTATTATTCAATTCGACATTTACAAAATGTTTTTGTGTAGAAATGGCTTGTAGATTGATGCGCAGACTAAATTGTTGAATCGTTCCAGTAGGGACGCCGGGCAATTCAAATTCGTACTCGCGCGATGTCGTAGAAGAACCTACCGCTGCAGAATACGATATGCCGTTGTCATATACCCAAATATCTTCTTCCGCTACGGGGCGTATCAGGTTAATATCTTTGACATCGTAGAGTACATTATCTTCTTCGAAATGTTTTGTCGTCGTATAAGAAGCCGGTTTGATCACAGACAATGGATCGCGCTCTTGAAGAGAACCTTCTTCTTCGATGAGGCGCAGCCCCGCCGAACTTCCCCAAATCAAAAAATAAACATTATCGGTAGCCCATGGATCAAGATAATGGCCTTGTTTGGACGGAATATCACGCAGGTATTTATTGTGTTTTGCGCGGTAAGGTTCGCCGTAAAATTCGATAATATCATCGGCTGCAAGACGATCCGTTTTTTTGGAACGAACGTATACACGTTCTTCCAGACCCTGGCCGATCAAACGCAGTGTACGCGGATCTACGGATTGGAGGTTAACGCCGGATAAGGCCTGAAGCTCTCGGACGGATATTTTATAAATGCCTTCTTTGTCCACGGTCATGCGGATGTATGGGCCGCCTGTAATCGCTGCCGTCGCGGCGGAAGAAAAAGAAGATTTAGAAAGTTTAATTGCCGTGGAAGATGCGTTGGTCTGAAGTTGGCGTGCGCGTCGTGCCGATTCTGCATTAATCAGCCGATCGCTCAGCAAAGCGTCAATCTCCCCGTTATTTATTTCCTGAACCGGTGTACGAGTGTTGGCGTTATAACGAACTACCACTTGCATTCGGGTCGTTATTTCCAAAGTGTGATGTTGGGCATGGTACTGTATCGGGGTGATGTTCAATTCATAAAGTGGAATATCGCGCATTTTACCGTGATAACGGATGGATGCCAGAGCTGAAGTAGAAGATTTGCGAGATGAACGGAGTCCGGCCGTGGGATCGGCTTGCGAATCGGCCGACCAATCATCGCGCGCAGAAGACAGGCGAATGCCGTGCAGTATTTTTTTGTTCATTGCTGTAGCGCGGATCGTCGGATTGGCTTGCACAGGCAGTTCAATCAAATAATTCAACGAAGGTACGGCATAACCATCCGCTTGTAAATGCGATTCAGCGTGTTTGAGTGCGACCGAGTGCAAGGCTCTATTATCGCCGATAACCGAGTCAATATCCGGTGTGGGGATAGAGACTTCATAGATCAATTCGCCCGGTTCTTGTTTTATGACGGTGACATAACCGCGAGAAGAAGCCATGTCAGTCGTTTGTGCAGTTAAAAAAGTTGTGCTGCACAATAGGATAATTACTAAAACAAAATTTTTATTCATTCGGTACGTATTTGCAAAAACAAAATCCATAGTGTCAATTAATATGTATATTGTACGGTAAAACAGAGATTTCGGTTAATTATTTACAAGCGTTTTTCGGGGTTGACGCCGGATACGGCGCCACAGGCCGCGCGTTTTTCCGGAGGTGATCACTTCTTCGATAAAACCGCGCAGTTCCGACGGTGTCAGATTGCGATGGAGTACACCTTTGAAAGCGACGGATATTTTCCCGGTTTCTTCCGAAATAATAATCACGATCGCATCCGATTGCTCCGACAGCCCGACCCCCGCACGGTGACGTGTACCGACCGAAGTTTCAAGGTAAGGATTGGGACTCAGCGGCAGTAAACATTTGGCCGCAGCGATCTGATCGTTTTCGATAATAACGGCGCCGTCATGCAGCGGTGAACGGGGATTAAAAATCGAAAGCAAAAGTTGTTGAGAGATATTGGCCTCAAGATGAAGCCCGGTTTCTACAATATTGCGCAAACCCGTGGACCGCTCAATGGCGATGATGGCACCATTACGCCGTTTGGCGAGCAATTCGCAAGCTTTGATGATCTCTTCGATGTATTCGGGGATTCCAAGTTTGATGATATTTCGCAAAAAACCGCTCTGGCCGAAAAAAAGAAGTAGGCGCCGGAGCTCGGGCTGAAAAATAATCACAAAAGCGATAACCCAAACCGTACGAATCTGATCCACCAGCCAGATCATTCCACTCATATTGAGTGCTTGCACGGCAATGGATAAAATCAAAATAAATATCAAACCCATAAGCATACGTGAAGCGGTGGTTCCCTGAATCACTAAATAGGCACGATAAAAAATAATCGTCACGGCGGCAATATCCAGCAAATCAATGGCCGTTACGGAAATCGTCCATATTTTGAAAAGCTCGTCTTGCATGTCAGGCCGTTTCGATCATCTGATGAATATGGAGTGCGCGTTTCATTGACAATACATCATGTACGCGCAATAGGGTTGCACCTTGCTGTACAGCATAGATATTGCTGATGAGCGTACCTTCCAGTCGATGCGTCGGCGGTGCATCAAATGCTTTTCCTAAAAACGATTTGCGCGACGTGCCCGCCATCAAGGGATAACCCAGTGCCGTAAAAGTACGTAAATTTTTGAGTAATGTAAAATTGTCTTCATACCGCTTACCAAATCCGAAACCCGGATCAATGATCAATTTGCAAGCCCCCATTTGTTGGGCTTTGGTACATTGGGTTTCAAGAAACTGTTTTACTTCGTTGATCACATCGTCATACGACGGATTATTTTGCATCTGACTCGGTGTGCCGCGAATGTGCATAATGACCAAAGGGGCATCATTTTGAGCAGCCACCTCGGCGATACCTTCGTCCATCGTCATCCCGCTGATATCGTTGATCAGGTCTGCACCTTCGTCCAATGCGGCTTTCGCCACAACGGCTTTATAGGTATCAATAGAAATTGGAATGTCGGATTTTTTGCGAATTGCGCGAAGCACGGGAAGAACGCGATCAAGTTCGTCTTTCAGTGTCAAAGGTTCCGCACCGGGGCGCGTGGACTCTCCGCCGATATCCAGTATATCGGCACCTTCAGCGATAAGTTGTTCGGCATGAACGACGGCTTTTTCTGTTGAAAAAAAACGACCGCCGTCAGAAAAAGAATCGGGAGTCACATTGAGAATACCCATGACATGGACGCGCGTTTTTAGTGCGTTGTATAGGGCTTCCGAATTATTCGACATCGGGAAAATACTCGCGGAGTTTTTTACGCGCTTCTTCGCGATAGCGGTCATCCGGTTTGAGCAATTTCATTACCGTTCGCAAAGCTTCGATGGCTTCGTTGCGACGTTTTTGATAATCATAGATCTTACCGAGATACAACCAAGCATACGGCGAATTATTGAGTTGCACGGCTTTTTTGAAATACCCTTCGGCAATGGGGAATTGTTCATGCCCTTCGCGCAGTTTTGTTTTTTCGCGAATGTACTCGCCCTTGTGATAATAAATCACGCCGTAGGTATAATAAACATCGGCGCGATCCGTGTAGATTTTTTCTGCCCGCGCCAGCAGTTCGACCGCTTTGTCGAAGTACGCCAAATAATCGCACGCTCTGACCATGCCCATAATAGACTCGAAATCGTTGGGTTTGAGCTGTAATGCGACGTTAAAGTTATTCAATGCGTACTGGGAAAGATGATCATGAGGGCGACTGCGTTCCAGAAAATCCTGACCCAAGGCAACGTATGCATCAAAAGCTGCAGGATTGATCTCTATCGCACGGTTAAGAATAGCCTCGCGGGATTTCATTTCAAATGTTTCCCATCGCATGCGCTGCATAAAACTCAAGATGTAATACAACTGATAATCCCGTTTGTATATGGCTTGGCTTGCGATCATCGCAAATTCGGCGTCCAAATAACGCGGTTCCGGTTTAGTAAAACTGAAATTGCGTGCCAAGCTCATCAGAATGGGTTGGTATTGATCATTGATTTGCGCACCGCGTTTGAGATGGTATTCGCCGCGACGCTGAAGCATTTCGCGCGCGCGCACTTCTTTTTCACGAATCATCTTTTCCGTGTAGGCCGAACCTGCGGCAAACCATCCTAAAACGGAAGCGCTGTCTTTTTGTAACGCCATACGAGCCACCGCAAAAGCGGAATCCCATTGCTCATGTGCCAAAAGCGCACGTGCCGAAAAATATAAAGGCAGCGATTTGGTCTGAAACAATTCGGTGTGATTAGCGGCGGAATTAAACTCCTCATCCGTAACTTCGTATAAATAGGTCATCAGTTCTTCCGAGGCCGTACGCATCGCTTGTCCGTATGACACGTCGTCGCCGGTGGGGATGGTGTTTGTAAAAGAACGCATCGTTTCCCCGGTCAACACATCATAAACTTCATAACTCAAGCGAGCCGGACTGGTATCGGCGTTATAAAAACCGGCAACGAGGTAATTCAGTTTGATCAGGCGCGCCCATCTGAAAAGTTTTTGTTTATTGGATGGTGAAATGGCCGAAGTCGAGTCCCCATAATACGATTCGACGAGCCATTCCGGGCGAAGGAAATGAAGATGTTCGGGTGATCCGAGTGCGGCGTGATGCGCCGTGATTTCGGCTAAGCCCCAACCCGTCCCGGCCACGGACAAATTTTTATTGGAGCCTTGATTTTCCAGAGGGAGAATTCCCACATATACATTAAATGGTTTAGGCGGGCGTGCGAAACGTATCGCAGTGTACGTAAGTACGATAAGACCGAGCACGATCATCATTTTCCGTGCTAATCCGGAATGATTGACGACCGGAGAATAACGATGCAAAAACCACCATATAAAACAAAGTGCCACTACGACGGCAAACCAAAGTCCAAAGCCGCCGGGCACGCCGCCCGACAGCCAGTACAATATCTTATCCATATTTTTTCCTGCCCGTTCGCTATTAGAACCCTATGCACATACAAAGCTTGGCGATTATTACCGTCAAACTGCAATCAAAACAACATGGCGATTATGCCACAGGCGCTTCAACTTTAGTCGCACTCTGTCCATTATTTGGAATTTCAAGCGGCGGCAGCTGTTGTCCTTTGAGTATCATGTCCAGTTCTTCCGAATCAATTGTCTCACGTTCCACAAGCGCAGTGGCGATATTGTGCAGTGTCTGAATATTTTGTTCGATCAGGGACAACGCTTTGTTTTCGGCTTCTGAGACGATACGTTTGATTTCCGCATCGATCTGTACCGCGGTATTTTCGCTATAGTTTTTGGATGTTGCGATTTCACGCCCGAGAAAAACTTCTTCGTCTTTTTTTCCGAAGGCCACCGGGCCTAATGAGTCACTCATGCCCCATTCGCAGATCATGCGACGCGCCATTTCCGTAGCGCGTTCGATGTCGTTGCTGGCGCCCGTCGTATAGTGGTTGTAAATGATTTTTTCTGCCGCACGGCCGCCCATCATCATCGCAAGACGCGCTTCGATGTACGTCCGCGAATACGAATGCCGATCATCCGAGGGGAGATAGTGCGTAATGCCGAGCGCTCTACCGCGGGGAATAATCGTGACTTTGTGGACGGCGTCGGATTCCGGCAAAAGACGACCGACCAGAGCATGACCGGCTTCATGATAAGCCGTGGAACGTTTTTCTTTGTCGCTGATGACCATACTTTTTCGTTCAACGCCCATCATGACTTTATCTTTGGCGCTTTCAAAATCTATGTTTTCGACTTTATCCGAATTGCGACGCGCTGCGAGCAAAGCCGCTTCGTTGACGAGGTTTTCCAAATCCGCTCCGGCCAAACCGGGCGTTCCTTTGGCTATTTTTTCGATTTTTACTTCGTCACTGATCGGTACTTTCCGGCAATGTATCTTTAAAATTTCCTCACGGCCTTTGACATCCGGATAATCCACGACAACTTGACGGTCAAAGCGGCCGGGGCGCATCAACGCATTATCCAAAATGTCGGGGCGGTTGGTCGCCGCGAGTATGATGATACCGCTGTTTTCTTCAAAGCCGTCCATTTCGACCAGCAATTGATTGAGCGTTTGTTCGCGCTCGTCGTGACCGCCACCCAAACCTGCGCCGCGCGAACGGCCTACGGCGTCAATTTCGTCAATAAATATGATGCACGGATGACTGCGTTTGGCTTGTTCAAAAAGGTCACGCACACGTGCCGCGCCGACCCCGACGAACATTTCCACAAAGTCCGCACCGCTGATGGAAAAAAACGGAACTTCCGCTTCACCGGCGACGGCTCTTGCCAATAGGGTTTTTCCCGTACCCGGAGGGCCCAGCAAAAGGGCGCCGCGCGGAATACGACCGCCAAGGCGCGTGAATTTGTTGGGGTCTTTGAGAAAATCAACAATCTCGGAGAGCTCCTGTTTGGCCTCTTCACAACCGGCGACATCGGTAAAAGTGACTTTGTGATCTTTATCCGTGCTCATACGAGCGCGGCTTTTGCCGAAGGTAAAAATATTTTTTCCGCCCGGTCCGCCTTGCATACGACGAAAAATAAAAATCAGAATAGCGATGGCCAGAATCCAAGGCAGCATTTGGAGAATAATCGTACCGAAATCCGTACCGCGCTTCATAAATTCAACGTCCACGCCGCGTTGTTTCCATTCGTCCAGCATCTTGCTGTCCACAAACGGCAAATTGATGCGAAACTGCGTAAATCGGTACGGCGTACCGTCCGTGGTGATCGTCTCTTCGGCTTTGAGCGTTCCGCGTAATTCGCCTTCACCGACGGTGATGGTGCGAATTTTATCCTGTTCCAGATAGAATTGGTATTGCGTAAAAGAAAGTTCGATATGTTTATCCGCGCCGGCCGACACAATCTGATAGAGAAAAAAGAACGATCCGAAAATGGCGATCCACAAAAAGAAAGTACCGATCGTACCTTTCCAATTGGGGCCGGAATCCGGCGAAGGACGATTTTTCTTTTTGGCCGGTCCGGGTTTGGGGGCGTCGTTTTTTTGTGCGTTCTGGTTTTCCAAAAACAGCTCCTTATTAATCCTTTGTTACATAAATATCTTTGAGATGGCGAAAACGCTGGCCGAGATCAAGACCGTAACCGATGACAAATTCATTGCCGATCTCAAAACCGACATATTCCACCCGAAAATCAATCTTGGCTTTTTCGCGTTTCATAAGCAAAGTAGCGAATGCCAGCGAGGCGGGTTTTTTTGCCAGCAAATGATTGCGGATGTACGTCACGGAAAGACCGGAATCAATGATGTCTTCCGCGACGATGACGTGGCGCCCTTCCAATTTGGCGCTTACATCTTTATCCAAGCGGACGCTGCCGCTGGAATGCATCGCATCGCCGTAGCTTCCTATTTTCAGGAAATCCACTTCACATTCCGTAGCGATTTCCCGGATCAGATCGGCGACAAAAAGAAACGATCCGTTTAATACGCCGACAAGAATAGGGTTTTTGTCTTTGTAGTCGGTTGTGATTTTTTTTCCCAGGCGCACGATAGCGTCTCGAATTTCCGATTCGGAAATCATGACGGTAAAACGATGGGATTCGGTGACAATAACTTTTTCAGGATTCATGGGTGATTAACTCGAGCTTTATTACTGTGAGGGTATCCGGAGTTACTTTGTAGCGATCATCGGTACGCATCCCGCCGATCCACACGATGTCGCGGCCATGGGTCAAAACGGGGATAGTGTGCTTTTCGGTTACGGGTATTTTATGGTCCACAAAAAAATCAGACACATTTTTAAATTGATGCATGCCGTACGGCTTAAAACGATCACCGTTTTTCCAAGCGCGCACGCGTATAGGTTTTGTAACGGACCCGGCATCAAGGTACACGATGAAAGGATTTTTAGCTAAGTTTTTTCTAATGGTATCGGTGTACCGTGCTACGGAGGATCGTATTTTCCATGACCCCCACGAAACAGTATTTCCGATCGTCAAAGTTACATCTTTTGTCCGCGAAGAAGCGTCAACCGGTGTGATAACGACGGCCCTTGTTGTTTTAGTCCATCGCCATTTTCCGGCATCAAACTTTCGCCCGGGTTGTTGATGTTGTATCAAATCCAATATCCGTTCATACTCGACGGAAGTCAGCGTAAACCAGGGTGCATGCGACGCAAAGAACATTTGCAATAACGTGTATTGCCGGATCGGATAATAGCGGTTAAAGGCTTGAATTTCAAGCCAAATTTTGCCCTTCTGCGTGCGGAAAACCTTGGTGTAGCAACGTTTGGCGTCCATTTGCAAAACATCGGCGGCCGATTTTGCAATGTCAGCCAATCGGCTCAAGTGATGTGAAATTTGAGGATTGATCGTGCGTAGATCGGGAAGTATCTGATGCCGTATTCTGTTGCGCAGAAAAGCCGTATCCTCGTTGGTCAAATCCGTGACGAACGGGATACGATTTTCGCGTGCATAACGATGTATTTCATCGCGCGTAAATGGGAGCAGCGGGCGAATATACTTACCGCGCACTTCCGGTATTCCGGATAAGCCTTGAATGCCTGTTCCTTTGATAATACGCATCAGTACGGTTTCGGCCTGATCGTCGGCATGGTGGGCCGTCGCGACGTGATCAAAACCGTATGTGCTCGCGGTGTTTTCTAAAAAATCATATCGAAGCACCCGGCAGGCTTCCTCGACGGACAGTTTATTACGGCGTGCGAGTTGCTTTGCATGGACGCGGGTTTCATAAAAAGGCATACCATACAGCCGGGCCATTGCTTTGACAAAGGCCGCATCGTCTTGTGCAGATTTTCCGCGAAGACCGTGGTTTACATGCGCGATGGCAAGTTGCAGTTTTAGTTCCGATGCAAAACGGCGAAATAAGCGCAGCATAACCATCGAATCCACGCCGCCGGAAACAGCCAGTAAAATGTGCTGGTTTTTGGAAATTAATTTTTTGGCGTGAATGTTTTGAAAAAAACGCTGTTCAAACCATGCGGTAAATTCGATGGTTTTCATGGCAGACTAAAGAAAACCGTACGTGACAGCACGACTACTGTTAACATGCATACGAGCGCAGGTATCAGGAACCAAAGGTAGAGCTCACGGTAACGCTGGTACGTTTTGACATCCACTTTGGTTTTTTCTAATTGGCCGATCTGATCGTAAATCTCCTCAAGCGCTTTTTGATTGGTAGCACGAAAAAATTTTCCTCCGGTCATATCGGCGATTTCGCGCAGCGGGGTTTCATTGATTTTGACTTCGGCGGTCAGGTATTGGCGACCAAAAAAAGGATCGTCCACAGGGATGCGGGCAATGCCGTCTTTTCCGGCGCCGATCGTATAGACGCGAATATTCATGGCTTGGGCGATTTGTGCGGCGGTCAAAGGATCAATTTCACCGCGGTTATTATCGCCGTCCGTCAGCAATATGATCACTTTACTTTTGGCTTTACTTTCTCTTAATCGGTTAATGGAATTAACCAGCCCCATGCCGATGGCCGTGCCGTCTTCGACCACGCCGATCTGAACTTGTTTGATAAGCTGGGTGAGCATGGTATAGTCTACCGTCAGAGGGCATTGGGTAAAACTCTTTCCCGCAAAAAGTACCAGTCCGATGCGATCGGATTGACGTCCGGAGACAAATTTTTCCGCTACCGATTTGGCCGCTTCCAAACGGTTCACCTTGCCCAAATCTTCGATCAGCATGCTGCGAGAGATGTCCATGGCCATCATGATGTCAATGCCTTCCGCCGTGATGACCGATTGCGTATCCTGCAAACGTGGTCGCGCCAAAGTGATAATCAGTAAACCTAGCGCCGTATATTGGAGAATGTAGTGCAGCGGCTTGATGCGCAGCCGCCAGGAGCGGGGGACGTCACGGATAAGCGCGACCGTCGCATAACGTAGCGCCGAACGGCGACGTCGTTTCCAGTTCCAAAAAATCAGAATCGGAATCAAAAGCAACAGCAGTAAAAAATAGGGGTCGCGAAATTCGATCATGCGCGGCTTTCTGTTTTGCGATTACCGATGCCGATATAAAATACAACGGCGATCAGACTCAAACCGACAAACCACTGAAATTGGTTCTCATACTCTGTGAATTGATATTCGGCACTTTCGCCTTTTTGAAGCTGGGAGATGGCGTCGTATATTTTCTGGATTTCTGTTTCGTTGATAGTGGCTTGATAATACGCGCCGCCGCTCATATCTGTGATAGCCGTGAGCATCGCATCTTCACGTTTGGTCGTAACGACGGATCCGTTGAATTTTTTAAAATCCGTTTGGCCGGTGCGATCATCGTACACAGGGATGGGAACTGCATTTTCCGTGGCTACACCGACGGCAAATATGCGAATGTTTTCGCCGAGCAGGGCTTTGGCTTTTTCAGTGGCCTCGTCGCTGTGATCTTCACCGTCTGAAAAAATAACGATGGCTTTTCCCGTAGCCGGTCCTTGCACGTCCTGCGGTTTCGGAAAAGCGGATCGCGCAACGTCGAGCATTTCGGCAAAATTTGTACCGCCGGCTGTCGTGGATTGCACGTCAATTGCGTCCAGAAACATGCGCACCGCGCTGTAGTCGCTGGTCATCGGGCACTGAATAAAAGCCTGTCCTGCAAATATCACTAAAGCTACACGATCTCCGCCGAGCCGCGAGAGCAGGGTGCCGATTTCATGCTTGGCTTTTTCCAAACGATTGGGTTTGATGTCTTCAGCTCCCATGGACGCGGAGATATCCAGTGCGATAACCATATCCACACCGGTTATTTTAACTTTCTCATAGCGACTGCCAACCGATAAACCGGCCATAGCGAAAATTCCGAAAATCATTCCCGCCGTCCACATCGTCCATCGCGCTAAACGTCGTTTTGGATCAATTCGCTGAGACAAGTGATCTACCAAGCGGGTATCGCCGACACGCTGCATGCGGAGGCGCTGTGTGCGAAACCAATCCCAAAGCAGCAAGGCTAGGAGCGGTATGATCGCAAATGCATAAAGATATTCCGGATTGGCAAATTTGATCACAGGGTCCGTCGGATAAAATTAAACTAAAAATTAAAACGGTCTCAATATATACGGATGAAGTCAATTTTGCAAAATCAAAGCGTGTTTAATTTTTTGTTTGAAATTATAAACACAATTTTTATCTTCTTCGCATCGCAGCAATGCGTTTTATGTACCCATCCCATGTGTGGAGCGATGCCGCAAGAGATGCTAGAATCGGTCGCTTAGCATGTTGACAAAAATCTATAAATAAAAAGCACAGAAATACAATTTTAATAAATAGAGGAATCGTATGCGCCTTATCAGTTGGAATGTCAATGGCATTCGTGCCGTATCTAAAAAAGGTTTTCTTGAGTGGCTGGATAAAGAAAGCCCGGATGTGATGTGTTTGCAGGAAACCAAAGCAATGCCGGAGCAACTGGATGCGTCTCTACTTAATCCGATGGGATACACCGGGTATTTTAATTCCGCACAACGCAAAGGGTATAGCGGGGTGGCTACATTTTGTTTAAAAAAACCGACGTCTGTTCAAAATGGTATCGGCGTAGAACGATTTGATGCCGAAGGTCGGGTACTAATGACGGATCACGGCGATTTTATTTTGTTTAACATTTATTTCCCCAACGGGAAAATGAATGCGGAGCGTTTGCAATACAAAATGGATTTTTATGACACCGTGTTAAAGTATTTTGATGCGTTGAAAGATCAGGGAAAAAAATTAGTCATTTGCGGGGATTATAATACGGCCCATAAACCGATTGATCTGGCCCGCCCGCGTGAGAATGAAAAAATTTCCGGTTTTTTACCGTCTGAACGAGCCTGGATGGATGAATTGGTTAGTCACGGTTATGTAGATACCTTGCGTGTTTTCAATCAAGAGCCCGGTCAATATTCGTGGTGGGATCAGCAGAGTCGGGCACGCGAGCGAAACGTGGGGTGGCGTATTGATTATTTTTTTGTCAGTGATAATCTGCTTCCCGCACTGAAAAACGCATGGATCATGCCCGATGTGATGGGTTCGGATCATTGTCCTGTAGGCATTGAGTTAAAGTTTTAATTTGATCGGGCACGTATGAAAAATCGCTTTTCAATCAAAGATCTTGAGCAGTTCAGCGGAATCAAAGCACACACTTTGCGCATTTGGGAAAAACGCTACGATATGCTTAATCCCAACCGCACAAAAACTAACATTCGGTGGTACTCTTCGGACGATCTCAAACGACTGCTAAATATCGCTCTGTTGTATCACCATGATCATAAGATTTCCAAAATCGCTGCGCTGACCGATAAGGAGTTATCGGATAAAGTCGCAGAAATAGCGCAAAACTCATCGGATTATTCGGTTTTTGTGGATGGCCTTGTGATGGCTATGATCGAAATGGATGAACAGCGTTTTGAGAAAATTTTTTCAAGCGGACTGATCAAGCTTGGTTTTGAGGATACCATCGCTAAAGTTGTTTATCCATTCCTCATCAAGATCGGCTTCATGTGGCAAATGGGTTCGTCCAATCCCGCACAGGAACACTTCGTGTCCAATTTGATTCGTCAAAAAATTATCGCCGCGATTGACGGGCAAGTCGTCCCGATGGACCGATCTCCCAAAAAAGCGATTCTTTTTTTGCCGGATGGCGAAATGCATGAATTGGGTCTTTTGGTGCTCAATTATATGATGCGTGCTCGAGGTTTAAATACGTATTACCTTGGCCAATCGGTACCCATGGAAGATTTACGACGAGCTTGCGAAATAAAGAAACCGGACTACCTGGTATCGGTTTTCACCAGTCCTATGCCTAAGCTTAAAGAGTTTGTTCGCCTATTATCACAACACTTTCCTCATACCAAAATCATACTGAGCGGTAAACAAATATTATCCGCCAATCTAAAATTACCGTCTCAATTTTATCTGCTGCCTTCGTTTGATCAATTAAACAAACATCTGTCATAGGTATTCTTTTTAATGGGGCTTGTTTATATGTTGAATTTTTGTTTAATGTTTAATGATAAATTTTAAACAAAATTATTGACATTATCCCAACCATATGGTATTTTGGTTTAGTGTTTTTTAAAGCTAAACATCGAATATCAAGGAATTAATATGCGAACACAACCCGATTTCCGGATTCCTTTACAGGCTTTAAACAATACGACGGCTGGGGCACGGGAAGAAAATGGTCATATAGACCTTATCGAAGATGATTTCGGTGACGATCACATCAGTTCGGCCGTTGAAACACCGATGCGTGATGATGCCTTTGCGTTGAATGATGAGGCCAAAATAGAATTGATCGAATACCATTTCAAAAAAATCATGCATGTTTTAGGACTTGATCTTACGGATGATAGTTTAAAGGGGACACCGCGTCGGGTTGCCAAAATGTACGTGCAGGAGGTTTTTCAGGGTCTCAACCCCAAGAACAAACCGTCGGTAACGCTCTTTGAAAACCGGTATCACTATAATCGCATGCTGGTTGAAAAAAATATAACATTATATACGTACTGCGAACATCATTTTGTTCCGATTTTCGGAAAGGTCCATGTGGGTTATATTCCAGCGGGCCAAGTGATCGGTTTATCCAAAATAAATCGTATTGTGCAATACTTTGCCAAGCGACCTCAGGTGCAAGAACGTTTGACCGTACAGATTGCTGACGAGTTGCGGCGCATTCTAAATACGGAAGACGTGGCCGTAGTTATAGACGCGGCGCATTTATGTGTGTCATCGCGGGGTGTACAAGATACCGGCAGTACGACAACTACATCCAGTTTTTTAGGTCGTTTCCATGATGAAGGCGTACGGAATGAATTTTTACGTTATATTGAAATTAAATAAAGAACGTTTAACACATCTAGGCAAATATGAAACAAATAATTTTTTTAAGTGTATCAATTAATATGTTGCTGTTTGGCATAGCATGCCGCGATGTACGCATAAAACCGGAGCAATCAAATATGAAATCTACGCAACCCGTGTACAACATTGCTGTCAAAACAATTGACGGCGCCGAAACAAATTTGGCTACGTATCGCGGAAAAAAAATACTCCTCGTTAACGTGGCTTCCGAGTGCGGTTATACGCCGCAATACAAAGATTTACAAAAATTGCAAGAACAGTTTGGCTCTAAAGTCGTCGTTCTTGGTTTTCCGTCGAACGATTTTGGCGGACAGGAACCGGGCTCCAATGCTGAAATAAAGAATTTTTGTGAGCGCAATTATAAAATAACATTTCCTATGTTTGATAAAATAACCGTGGTCGGCGAAGGACAACATCCGCTCTACCAATGGCTCAGTCAAAAAAACCTCAATGGATGGAATGAAAAGGCGCCGAGCTGGAATTTTTGTAAATATTTAATCGACGAAAACGGGGAATTGATCGGATATTATAATTCCTCCGTTAATCCGCTGAGCGATGAAATCATTAACAAATTATAACAAAATCGCGCAATGCACGTTTTAGAGCGCGAACAAATTTTGTCCTGCACGTTGTTGGATGCATGGCAATTTTTGTCTTCACCACAGAATCTCAAATTGATCACGCCGCCGTATATGGGATTTGACATCCGTTCGGGTCAAAACGGCGAATCCATGCACGCCGGGATGATTATTACCTATCGGGTAAGCCCTTTATTTAACATACCCATGACGTGGGTAACTGAAATAACCCATGTGCGGGAGCCTTATTATTTTGTGGACGAACAGCGCATAGGACCTTATACGTTCTGGCATCATCAGCATTTTCTTGAAGTGGTGGAGGGCGGAGTTCGTATGCGAGATTGCGTACATTACAAGTTGCCGATGGGAATTATAGGGAATCAGTTAGAAAAATGGGTTGTACGCCGTCGCCTTGAATCCATATTTGATTTTCGGTGGCATAAATTAAATGAAATTTTCAATGCTTCATCGTAAGCCGTATCACTAATTTTATCGCGCTCATACTTACGCTTATACTCGCCTCATATTTTCATCAGCCCATTATTTGAATTCAGATCGTGTAGCTCGTTAAACGAGCCTGATGTCACAACGTCCAATCAATGAAAAGAGGGATACTGAATAAGATCATACCCCCTTTGGCTGTTGTTTTCAAGTTTGAATTTCCAGAGCAGGTCGAGATTGAATGTAGGAAGCGTAGCAATTTTCG
>JABWCP010000029.1 GCA_013360215.1 bacterium
TTTGCGGTCATGGTAGAGATTAACTGCGAAACGGATTTCGTCGCTAAAAATGATGATTTCGTAAAATTTTCCAATAACGTATTGGCGCAAGTGCGTGATTCGAAGCCGGCCAATCTGGACGCATTTTTATCTGCGCCGGCAGCCTTTGCTGCGGGTCAGACCATAGCGGATGCCGTGACCGGATTGACCGCTAAAATCGGTGAAAAAATCGCCGTCAAACGCATTGCCGTGATCGAGAACAATCAAGGCGTTATTGCGGGTTATATTCACCCCGGTAATAAGTTGGGCGTACTTCTGCAGCTCAATGTCGAAGGTTTTGCCGCAACAATGACTGCGGATGCGTATTCCGTTGCTTATGACATTGCTATGCAGGCGGCTGCGATGAATCCGACCTATATCCATCGCGAAGAAGTTCCGGCGGATGTGGTCGAAAAAGAATCGGCTATTCTCCGCGAACAGCTCAAAAACGATCCGAAAAATGCAAATAAACCGGACAATGTTTTGACTAATATCATCAAAGGCCGCCTTGATAAATTTTATCAGGAAGTCTGTCTTGTTGACCAGGCGTTCGTAAAAGATCCCAATAAAATGATCAAAGACCTTGTTGCCGATCTCTCCAAAAAATTAGGCAAACCGGTAACGATCCGGAGATTTGAGCGCTTTCGCCTCGGCGAATAATCTTTTAAAAGCCACGGATTTTAATTCGTGGCTTTTTTTATGTCCTTTTTATAATTTTACCTGCTTTCAATAGAAGTCCTGAACTGCAGGCGTATCGTAAATACAAGGAATCATACCATGCCCATGCCCATATTCAAACGAATCCTCCTCAAGCTCAGCGGCGAAGCGCTTATGGGTGAACAGGGATACGGAATCGATACCAAAGTGCTCGAACAGATAGCCAAAGAAATCAAGGATGTCAAAGCCTTGGGCGTCGAAATCGCCATTGTAATCGGCGGTGGTAATATTTTTCGCGGCTTAGCGGCCAGTGCCAAAGGTATGGATCGCGTATCGGCGGATCACATGGGTATGCTGGCAACAGTGATGAATTCGCTGGCATTACAGGATGCGTTGGAAAAACAAGGACTTTTTACGCGGATACTCAGTGCGATCAAAATGGAACAGGTTTGCGAGCCGTTTATTCGCCGTCGCGCGATACGCCATCTTGAAAAAGGTCGTATTGTAATCTTTGCGGCAGGCACCGGCAATCCGTATTTTACGACGGATACAGCGGCGTCATTGCGTGCGATCGAAGTGGAGGCCGATGTCATACTCAAAGGCACGCGGGTGGACGGCGTTTACGATTCCGATCCGGAGAAAAACAAAGAAGCGTTCCGGTTTGAAAAGATCACTTATCTGGATGTGGTCAAAAAAGGACTCAACGTCATGGATATGACAGCGGTGACCTTGTGTATGGACAATAAACTTCCTATAGTGGTTTTCAATCTAAAAACGCAAGGCAATCTCCGCCGACTTGTACTCGGCGAAAATGTAGGAACACGCGTTCAGCAAGAACAATAAAAATCTAAAGAACCGAATTAAATAATTGAGGTGCTGTTATGTACGACCTGAATAAGCAATATCACGAAACCGAAGAAAAAATGAAAAAGAGCCTCGAGACGGTGCGCAATGAACTTGCTAAAATTCGCAGCGGCCGTGCGACGACGACACTTCTGGATGGTGTCAAAGTGGATTATTACGGCACACCGACGCCACTCAATCAGGTTGGTAATGTTTCCGCGCCGGAAGCGCGATTGCTTACGGTACAACCATGGGAAAAAGGTATGGTTCCGGCTATCGAAAAAGCGATTCGTGAAGCGAATCTGGGTCTCAATCCGCAAAATGATGGCGCGTTGATTCGCATACCCATTCCGCCGCTCAACGAAGAACGTCGTAAAGAATTAGTCAAGCTCGGTAAAAAATATGCCGAAGAAGGAAAAGTGGCCGTTCGCAATGTACGTCGCGATGCCAATGAGCACTTCAAAAAAGCCGAAAAGGATCATAAGATTTCAGAAGATGATTCCAAAGACGCGCAGGACAAAGTGCAAAAAATGACCGACAACTATATCAAAAAAATAGACGAAATGTTGTTAATCAAAGAAAAAGAAATCATGGAAGTTTAGTGGACGTTGTGTTTCGTCAGAAGTGGATGCTCGCTGAAGATTTTGTGCAGATACAATATATTGTTAAGTACCTCAACATATAAGCATTAACACGATCAAAGCGGGCATCATGCCGGTTAAACGGATAGGTTGATACGGCGCGTATGTCAAATTTCTTTTTTACATCCAAAACCCGAACGATCATACAATGGGAATTTACTCAGCGTGTGATTTCAAAGGGTTTTCTTTTTTCAGTCATTTTTATTCCTGTCATTATTCTTGCTTTTACATTATTACCGGTGTTTTTCGCCAATTCTAACGGCAATCGTATTTTTTCTGTCGGCGTATTTGATGCCACCCGGCGTTTGGGCGAAGATCTATCATCGAAGCTGCAAGATTTGACGTATAGCGAAATTCAGCTCGTACCGTTGGCTTCGTCCAATGTGGAAGAGGCATTAGCAGAGGGTAAACGCCTTGCCAAGGAAGACGGAATTGATGCGGTGCTAGTTTTAACTGTGGATATGTTCACTCAGCGAAAAATAGAAATATATACCGACAACCGTACCGAGAATGCCGTACAGATAGAATTGTTAAAACAAGCGGTTGCCAGTCTGCTGATAGAATATCGTATGCGTGGTAAAAATTTTACACACGAAGAAATTCAAAACATCACCGCCCCGTTACAAGTAGACACATATAAACTGGGTAGTGATCATGCCGCTTCGTTACAAAAATACATGACCGGCATTATTTTGGTTATGATGTTGTATTTTGCAATAGCCAATTCGGCCGGATCGTTTATGCGGGGGCTATCTGAGGAAAAAAACAACCGTGTCATTGAAGTGCTTGTCGCCAGTGCCTCGCCGAGGGAAATCATGGCGGGTAAAGTCATCGGTCTCGGGTTAGTTGGGTTGTTGCAAATTGCAGTATGGACAACATTTGCCGTTATGTTAGGATCACGTAAAGAAATCGCTGCACTTTCTCCGGAGCTGCTACTTTTTTTTATTCTCTATTTTGTGATGGGTTATATGTTTTTTGCAGGAATCAATGCTTTGATCGGAGCTGTTTTCGCTTCAGATCAGGATATACAGCCCTTACAAGCGGTCATTTCGATGTTGGGTGTGGTGCCGGTAGCATTGGCGTTTTGGGTTATTGAAGCGCCATCCGATATCGCGATACGAATACTTTCATACGTTCCATTTCTTACGCCGACGATGATGATTCTTCGTATTATTGTATCCAATCCGCCGTGGTGGGAAATAGGGTTGACATTCATAACACTTTTTGTCGGTGTAGTCTTGGTGTTTCGTATGGCCGGTCGTTTATTTGAAATAAGTTTGCGGATGCATGGAAAAAAAATATCACTTCGCGAGATGATGCGATGGGCTCGGGCATAAAAAATAAAGTTACTACTTTAGCCATAAAAAACATGGTTTGCGATCGATGCATCCGCGTAGTTCGCGATGAATTGGCTAATATCGGCGTAAATGTGCGTCATGTCGAATTGGGTAAAGCGATCGTTGAAGGTAATCTAACTTTGCCGATGCAAAATAAACTACGAATGGTATTGACTCAAAATGGTTTTGAACTTCTTGAGGACAAACGTGCAAAAATCGTAGAGGAAATAAAAAATCAAATCGTGATCTATGTTCAAAAAAACGATGTCGAAAATAAAAATATTAAATTATCCGTACTCTTATCACGCACGATCGGTCGTGATTATTCATATCTTTCCGGACTTTTTTCATCGGTAGAAGGGATCACCATAGAACGCTTTTTGATTTTGCAAAAGATTGAAAAAGTGAAAGAATGGCTAGCGTACGACGATCGGACGCTCAGTGAGATTTCTTATAAACTGGGTTACAGCAGTGTGCCTCATTTGTCCAAACAGTTTAAACAAATAACAGGTTTAACGCCGACGGAATTTAAACAGCAAAACGATCATCGCCGAATTCCGTTGGACAAAATAAAAATGATCCATCGTGTCACATAAGGGGAACCAACGATGCGCCAAAAATATTATCTTGTATCCGGAGCCGGAACGGGTATCGGTCTTTCAATAGCCAAAAAATTAGCCGAACGCGCCGATCACAGCGTAATACTCTGTGGTCGCCGACAGGACGTTTTAAGCGAGGCCATGCATCAACTTTCCAATACGCGCAATCATTCGATATTGGTGATGGATATACAAAATCCGGACACGATAAAAAAAGCGGCTACCAATCTGGCTATACCGTATCTTGATGGTATTATTTCCAATGCCGGTATCGGAGGAGAAAATCAATATGGCGACGAAGATCGTTGGGATGCAATCATTGCAACCAATCTGACAGGCACGTATCATTTTGTTATTAATTTTCTACCAATCCTAAGAAAATCACCGAATACATATCGTCATATTGTTATTGTTTCGTCTATTTTAGCAAGACTCGGCGTGGCAAGGTATTCAGCCTATTGTGCAAGTAAAGCAGGTTTGCTCGGTCTTATGCGGAGCTGGGCGGTTGAGTTAGCTCCTGAGAAAATTTTGGTCAACGCGGTCTGCCCGGGCTGGGTCAATACAAAAATGGCACAGGATGGTATGGAAGGTATAGCTAAAAATATCGGTGTAACGACGGAAGAATTTTATCGGATGGCTATGGAATCGGTGCCTTTGCGGAAAATGAGCGAACCGGAGGAGATAGCTGATCTAACTCATTATCTGGTAAAGCAACGCAGTATAACCGGCCAGACATTGGATATCAATAACGGTGCGATCATGAATAGCTAAGCTTCTATTTTTGTTGTTATTTTAAATAATGTGAGTTAGATTAAACTGTCTAAGATAAGTGAGTACGCTCATGAAATACAAAGTAACCACCGAACAAAAAGAGTACGACATCGAAGTCGTACCGCAAGGCGCAAGCTTCAAAGTGCGCGTAGGCAAATCTCCTGATATAGAAGAATTGGATGTAGATTTTCACACCGTAGGTCAGGGATCGGTTCATTCGATGCTGGTCAATGACAAATCGTATCGTGTGATTATTGATAAAAAAATGCACAAACACGCCGTATATACTCGGCGTCATCGTTTTGAATTTAACGTCGAAGATGAACGCACATTTTTGATGCGTTCATTAATAGCCGGCTCCGGAGCTAAAGCGGCCGGTGAAGTAAAAGCGCCAATCCCCGGATTGGTCAGTAAGTTACTTTTGCAAGAAGGCGACACGGTCAATCAAGGGCAAGGCGTACTGATACTTGAAGCGATGAAAATGGAAAATGAAATCAAAGCACCGATGGCCGGGAAGATTAAGAAGTTTCATGTGCAGGGCGGAAAAAATGTAGAAAAAGGGCAACCTTTGTTTGTAGTAGAACCATAACGTACGCGCTTCAAAGGTCTTGATATATGAATAAAAAATTCGAACTCCCGCTATGTGATCAATGCCATTCACGGATTCACTCCGTTTTTGGTGATCTCAAAGACAGCGATGTCAAGTCGCTGAATGAAAATAAATGCGGCAATATTTATAAAAAAGGCCAAGTGCTTTTTTATGAAGGCAACAAGCCGACGGGACTATTTTGTGTCAATAAAGGCAAGATAAAAACGTACCGCATCAATGCGGACGGTAAAGAACAAATCATTCGGCTGGCCAAAGAAGGTGATGTTTTGGGATACAGCTCGCTCATTAGCGGCGATTTGTATTCGAGTTCGGCGGCTGTTATTGAGGATGCGATTATTTGTTATATACCGCGTAATGTGTTTTTGAACCTACTGGATTCCAATACGACATTTTCGATGAAGATGATCCGTCTGCTCTCGCATGATCTCAAATCATCTGAAGATCGTGTCGTCAACTTGGCGCAGAATACCGTGCGCGAACGCCTCGCCGAAACATTACTTATGCTTGAAGAATTCGGAGGAACGGAAAACGACGGTAAAACACTTCGGACATCATTATCGCGTGAAGAAATAGCCAACATCGTCGGAACGGCCACGGAGACAACCATTCGGTTGTTATCGGAATTTCGCAGCGACGGCTTGATTGAACTGGAAGGAAAACGTATCAAGATTGTGAACCGAGGTTTGCTACTCAAAGCCGCTAATGTTGAAGATTAAAAAGTTTTAAAATAGAAAAAATTTTAGAACCAATAAATTATAACAGACAGCCAGCGCTACAAACGTTGGCTGTTCGCTTTTGATCGCGGTGTATATGTCAAATCGGAATTTGGGGTGATGGATGTCTTCATATATCGTACGGTATTTTGGAATAAGCCGCGGCGTCAATTGGGAGTATAATTCATAATCTGTGCCGAATTTTTTACGCAGATATGTTTCTTCATAAATAACGATACAGTAATAAATCATTCCAAAAAAAATAAATACGCAAGGTATTGCGAGTATCAAGAAAGAGTTTGACAAGGCGGTAAAACCTAAATATATTAAAATATTACCAGTATAGATCGGGTTTCTCATATGCGCGTATGGTCCGGATGTTATCAAAATAGGGGCCGTAACGCCGGAAACGCGAGATTCCTTTCCGATATATCCCACAGCCATAATGCGTAACGATTCACCGATAACGATCAGTAACGTACCTGTAATAAATGGTATTGTGTCATAGGTGCCCGTTATAAAAAGAAAAATGTATAATGGTACGGGAGTAAAACTGCGAAATCTAAAAAAGACTTCCCCAAGTCTTGAAATTACCATCGGTTAAGTTTATATTTTATCTAGGTTAAGTGTGACACACATCACAGCATTGTAATTTATTCAAACTTAATTTACTCAAAAAATGCCAAAAGAATATCTTTTTCATCACAATATTATAAGGAGAGACGGTATGGAACTTAAGGCTGTATTAAGTCGGTTCCGCCAAATGGTCGGGTTGTCACTGATCGTTGCGGTATTTTCGCTCACTACGGTTGTTGCGCAAGGAACAACGAATGGAGTAACAATTACTCCGGAACCATTGACACCGTTCACCTTTACTTCGTTTCCTTTAAGCCTTTTGGGTATTGGCGGTTCCGATGCCAACTTATCTTCATTTAATAATTTCGGGTTGAGATTTGAGAATAATAGCGGATCTGTAAAAATAATAAGAATGGGAATAGACTTAAAAACGTCTCAAGGGTCGATATTTAATAAGAAATATATGGTGACCCTAACTATTCCCTCCGGTGTGCCGATTTTTGTAGGCGTTCCTCAGATATTGAACGGCAGTTTTGGTTCTATCAAAGCATCAAACAGGCAATCGATCAGCATCAGCGATGACTTCATGAAACAGATCAAAGGCGGATTTCCCAGCGGTCTTTTCACTTTTGACATTAAAGCGGGTCTTGCCAATATTAATACTTATGATGGTCTGGATTATATGGGATCACTCCAGATTCAAGTTCTCGGAAATAGTCCCGTTGAAATCATTTCTCCGTCTTTTGGTTTTGAATCTGTAGACGGACTTCCTCAATTTGCATGGTCTGCGCAAGGTGCTACGAAATTCTTATTGACCATTGCACGTAAAAAGGGTTCACAATCGGATGAAGGCGCTATCAAATCTGTGGTACAACGCGCCGTGATCGAATTGGATAATGCTTTTTCATATCAATTACCTTCCGGTGGTCCTTCAACCTCCAAAGAAAATAATCTTACTTGGGTACCCGGTTTGGAACCCGGTGATTATGTATTCCAAGTGACAGCTGTTATTCAAGATAATTTCACCGGTAAATCCCGCAATGTAGACAGCCCGATTCGGGCCTTTACGGTAAAAGAAACTATATCATCAACAGCCGGCCTCAATACGGAAGAAATCCTTGGCCTTTTGAATGATGCGGCTAAAGGAGCGGTTAATTTCAAAGATCAACTCAAAGGTTTTAAAGCGGTTTCCATTACTATCAAAGGTAATACAGCAACGATCGATGATCTCCGCACCGCTGTACAAAACTTACCGGAAGCGGTAAAATTTGAAATTAAACCGTAAACTTAAAGCAAATCTATAAAACAGAATTTGGAGTAAAAATATATGAAATCATTCATGATCAAAATGACGGCGCTTTTGGCCTGTGTAGCTACGGTCATCACGGCGACGTTGTATTTGGCTGAAGCCAATGACGGCAAAGCGGTTGCGATCGTCGTCAAGTCCACCGGTAAAGCGCAAGCCAAACAAGGAAACAAATGGGTTGACGTGACTAAGGGATCAAGGCTTTTTTCGGGCGATAAAGTGGTAACCAAAGATGATGGTTTTGCCGCTGTGATGTTTCTTGATGATAAGAGCATTATCAAGCTTAAGCCCAATTCCAATCTCGAAGTTAAAGGCCAATATGAAGGTAAATCCATTTCGAAAAACATTGTGATGGACGTCGGTGAACTTTTCGTGAAAGTATCCAAACAAAAAGGTTCTTTCCAAGTTGCAACACCAACCTCAGTCGCTTCGGTAAAAGGTACAGAATTTTGGGTGATTGAAAACACCAATGGTACAAAAGTTATCGGTATCGAAGGTTTGATCGAAGTTTTGAATAAAGCATCGAATAAAAAGCAAGACGTTTCGGCCGGTAATACTGCAAATTCGGATAAGTCCGGTAATTTGAACGTAGATACAACCAAGGAAAATGAGATTCCTGAAGACAAAGATCTTGAAGAAATTATTATCAAATTTAGAGATAATGATGGCAAAGAAAAAGAAGTTAAGATTAAATACTAAGATTGTAATTTAGAAGTTTTGTAAAAAACCGCTTGACTAAAGAGTCAAGCGGTTTTTTTTTTGACCTTTCTTATTGCCTAACGACGTCATTTCTATTAATTTATCGTTTACAAACCATTCTCATGCAGTATTAACACTTGGCATTTCTTTAGACTAAAAAAGAGTCTTTTCTTTTTTTTATTTCACTTGGCGAGGAGAGAATTTATGGCACGTTGGATACGTTTGCTTTTGATGTGTTGTATTGTATCAATACATGCACAAAGTGACTGGGTTAATTTAGGACCTTACGGCGGTGAATTTGATGCAATGGCGATTGATCAAAAAAAACCTAATTACCTATACATTGGAACCCGTAATGGTCAAATATACAGATCTACAAATTCAGGTCAAACGTGGTCGTTTTTGAACGCACTCGATGGGTCAATATCCAAACTTGTAGTTGATTCGTCCGATGGCCTGCGTATGTTTGTTGGTCTTCGAGATCGAAGTAACTATAGTCGCGTATTTTACTCTACGGATGGCGGGTTGCATTGGGAGAACAATAGCTTATTGTCCTATTACAATGAAGAGATAAAAGATTTTATCATCAATCCGGCCAACAATCTTCAAATGCATTTAGTGACGGCCAACCGTTCTGTTCCCTCTGTTAATGGCGGAAAAAGTTTTGTTGGAAATGGTCCGTATTATAACGGAAGTTTCAATTCGCTAGCCTATGATCCTCATGATCCCTCCAATGTCATGTACGCGGCCGGCCATGATGAGGACTTTGATCTGGCGGTTTTTCAAAGCACTCGCAATGCATGGTCCAACGTACATGCCTACCAATATATGCAACCCGGCTGGAAGATAGGAAAAATCCATGCTGAAAACACATTTATAGCCGCCGTATACATATTGATGGGTAATACTGACAGCACCAAAATCTTGAGAAGCACTGATCAGGGACAAACTTGGACGACCGTCTTTGAAGACGATGTTGCCATGTACCAAGGGAATTTTAGAATCGGGCAATACACATGGTTACATCGCGGAAAAAACAGCAATGAACATGTTGTTGCTTCGCAAAACGGAGTTTTAAAAACTAATGACGGCGGATTGACATGGTTTCGTATGCGTGACGGTCTGAATAATAATTTGGTTTCTGTACGCGGAGGGACATTTGTTCGCTCGCCTCAAGACACCTCAGTGTTTTATTGCAACTACGATAAAGCACCGACAAAATTAACTATCACGCCCTATGGATATGTCGCTAATGTCAGCCAATCCATAGGATTTACGGCGCAAGAGATAAAGAAGGTTTATCATTCGATAAACACGTATGTCTATGCAGAAACCCGGACTCGTGACTTGATATATTCAGATAATTTCGGACAGGATTTCTATTCGTATGGACTTTCTTTAGCTCCGGGGGATGAAATCGTAGGAGGACACGGATATTTTGTTACCAAACGAGGGAATTATTTGCAGACCCAAGGTTCTTCATTAGGAAATATAACATTTCCTCCTGGCACCGACTCAGTGGTCGCCGTGATCGGTGAAGATGTTTATGCATCAGGATTTTATGAAAGTTATGAATTTGGTTTAACCCAAAGTGTGATGAATAGTGTTGCCAGCGGATTTTTTATGGCGAAGTATGATTTTGGGCTTGGATCGGTTGCTATGTATACGCCTTCGACGCTGCCTGATATTGCTGTGTCTGCCCCGATGACATCCCTATCCATTGCATTCCGAAGTTATCAAAGAGATACCGTGGATATCTACGTAGCTTCGTCGATGGGCATAGCTACCACCTATTTTGTTGATGGGGCATTTGGGTCATGGCAAACCATAACAAATTTTGACGGTTCATTTGTTGTTAACAAAATCGAATTCCGTGAAACGGAAGCGTTTATTTGGGCTAAAGCACCGGGCGGAGATCGCCTATTCGGAGGTCATCGTGAGAATGTGAATTCAAATTTCACAATAAATGAGTTGTTTATTCAATTTTCAGGTACCGAATTTGGCCAATCAGAAGTCCATACAATTCATACCGGAGTTGATGGCTACTACATGATTAGGAACCGGGTGGACTTTGGCGCAAACGGTGCTGAATATAGTCGCCCCCTGTATAAAGCCGGATTTGGTGATAACCCTCACTGGACAGAAATTAGCACTAAGGATTTAGGTAAGTTTAATATTGAGAATGTAATTACGGAATATCGATTTGACCAAAATGCCGTCGTTATCTATGCGGCGGCCAATAATGGTATATGGACTCTGAAGCAAACAGCCAGCATTGAAATTGATACGATTACGACATTTGCCTCGACGTCAGCCTTGCTGGATTCCAGTTTTGCGAGGGTGACATATCGTAATTCAGGAACGGCATTTTCCTATATTGAGCGGTTTGAAATAACGGATGATGCGGAGCAGTCCTTTTCGATCGCTGATAAAAGTATTACCGATGAAAATGGTATATTGTTCTTGGACATTCGCGCCGAGACGGATTTTTCCGTCATGTTTAAACCTACTTCGAAGGGATTAAAGACAGCCAATCTAAAATCGTATTATACAGTTCGAGCGTCCAATGGATCAGATAGTACGATAGTTGCGACAACACGTCTCGTCGGCATTGGAAAAACCTCTCAAATCGGAACCAATCTGAAAAACGACACACTCAATATCAAAGGCGTTTTACTAAACGCATCGAAAGCACAGACCTTTACCCTGACGAACACCGGCGAAGATATATTGACTATCAATGATATTTACTTCGTAAAGCAAGAAGCGTTTTCCTTGGTCAGTGTTAATGGATCTGATAGTGTTTCCCTTGATGTAGTTCCCGGGCGAACTTTGGCTTTGTCTATCAATTTTACTCCGCAAGCGGCGCAATCCTACACGGATACATTGATCGTCGAAAGCACGGCGTTTGCGGCCAACAATACGCCCAGTCCTAAGCACCGTATTGTGATCAAAGGAATTGGTTCTTCGATTCAGATTAGTAATCTGGATAATCTGGGTGCAGCATTGAATCAAGCGTTAACCATAGAAGTCAGTCTCAGTCAGATCGAAGCATCGGACGTTACAGGGATTCTGCGCTATCGAAAAAGCGGTGATGGTTCGTCAGGCTACAAAAGTAAAACGATGGCCCCGGCGGCTTTGCAAACCGGCACTTCTAGCCGATTTACGACAACGATACCTCAGGAGGATATTACACAAAACGGGCTTGAGTTTTATGTGGAATTCACATCGTCCTCCAGTGTGTCACCGATCCAATACCCTGAAAACGGAGAATTTGAACCGCAGGTGGTTTCTGTGACGATTCCTAATCCTGGATTAAGCAGTAGCGGCTATGTTTCTTTGCCGGGAGGCACCGATAAAAAGGCTTTTCAGCTTATGTCCTTTCCGCTCAATTTAACCAATAAAACCGTGGGCGGCGCATTTACTCCAAGTAATATGGGTGAAGCCGGTGTCAAAGGTGATTGGCAAGTATATCGCTATGATAACGACCTCTCTAAATTTATCTCATCTTCAGATCCTGATATTACATTTGGAAATATCGAGTCGGGAAAATCTTATTTATTGGTTTCCCGTAAACCTAAAACCATCAATAGCGGAGCAGGGAAAACAGTAAAAAAAGAGGATGCCCATGTAACGATCCAACCCGGATGGAACATGATTGCGAATCCTTATGCGTTTAGTATTAACTGGTCTGACGTTGCTAATTTTAACGACAATGTGGAATTAACCAATATTGTGGTTTTACAAAATGGTCGTTTCAAATATGTTGATGAAGTGGATGTGTACAATCTGAAATTAGAGCCGTGGAAAGGGTACATGTATTATTCTCCCGAAGAAAACGGCACTTTTACAATCAATTATCCCGCGATCAATTCGGATAATGCATCAGCTTTGCAGAAAAAAGAGATTCGGACAACGGTTGATAAAAACGGTTATCGTTTGCAACTAACATTACATGATGACGGCGAAGACATGGTGTTTGAAGCAGGTGCTTCGGAAGATGCGCAAGACGGTGCTGACGGTCATGATAAAAGAGCGCTTCCTATGCTGATGAAGGATGAGGTATCGCTCCACTGGTTGCATGCGGATCGGAAATTGCAAACGGATATACGCGCCGTTTCACCGGAAGGTCATATATATACGTTTGAGGTAACTACGGGCGCAGATCGTCGCACGGTATCATTATCCTATTCAGCGACAAATTTGCCTGAAGGTTTTTCGGCACGTATTGTTGAGATGTCCACCGGTATGGTGCAAACAGGTGAAACGCAGAGCGTAATCGTGCAAAGCGGAAAACCAAAGATGTATAAACTACTGATAGGTACGGAAGCATTTATTGCAAAAGCACAAGCTGAGATTATTCCGTCACAATTTTCGCTGGCACAAAATTATCCTAATCCATTTAATCCAAGCACCACTTTACGATTTGGTTTGCCTGAGACATCCTCAGTAAAAATTACGATCTACAATATGTTGGGTCAGCAGGTGCGTACATTGGTCAAACAAGTGATGCCTGCGGCATCGCATGCGTTGTTATGGGATGGGACCAATGATTTCGGTCAACGCGTGGCCAGCGGTGTATATGTGTATCGTTTAGAAGCAACCGGGCTGGGAAGTAACAAGGTGTTTTCACAGACCCGTAAAATGACTTTGATTAAATAAAATAAATTAAGGATAGATTTATGAAGAGGTTTAAAAAAATCATAGCTGTCTTGTTATCGGCTGCTTTTTGGAATATTCAGGCGGCATTGCTGTTTTCGCATTCTATACACGCACAACAGGGCACCAGGCCATTAGTGGCAGTTCTTGATCTACAGGTTACCGGAGGTATTCTCAAATCGGAAGCGCAATCGCTTTCCGACCGTTTACGTGGCGAGATGCAAGGACTAAAGAAATTTGATATCATCGAACGTTCTCAGATGGATGCTTTGCTTAAGGAACAAGATTTTGCGATGTCTGATATGACGGAAGCCAATGCGGCTAAAGCCGGGAAGTTGCTCAGCGTCGAACAAATCGTAGTGGGTTCCATCGGTCGTGTTGGTCGTTCATATACGGTGGACGTACGACTGATTGATGTTGTATCCGGTCGCGTCATCACGGCTTCGCAGCAGGATTATAATGGTCCTACCGAAGGCTTGACACAGGTCATTCGCAATGTCGCACGACAGTTTGCCGGGCTTCCGCCTTTGAAAGTAAGCGTTGCGAGTAATACCAAATGGTGGGTGATGGGCAGTTTACTTGCTGTTGGCGGCGGTGTGGCGGCTTATATGATGTTGAATAAAAAAGAAAGCGGATCCTCCGGCCCTCCGGCTTTCAGCGATCCACCGGCATTGCCGTAATGTCTTCTTGTGAAATAAAAAACCTCGACTGAAATCGAGGTTTTTTATTTACATAAACACAAATTGATCAGAAAGCTAATTGGATTGGTAAACGAATTCAGATGGTGTTAAACCGGTTTGCTCTTTGAATATGCGATTAAAAGAGCTTTTACCTGAGAACCCTGAATCTAAAGCTATAGCCAGCAGAGTTTCTTCGCTGTATCGTTCTCTGAGTTGGTTTTGGGCATCTTTTACACGATACGTATTGACAAACACGTTAAACGTCATCCCGATGTCTTCGCTTAGCAGTGCAGACAAGCATCGTGCGCTGATACCAAGGCGAGCCGCCACTTCGGTATAACGCAGGTCGGGTTCTCGATATATTTTGTCCTGTTCCATCAGTTTGTATAATTGATTTAAAACTTCATGCTTTCTCTCTTTAGAAAGGCTGTTATTTTTTCTCGGCCATAAAGTAAAAAATATTGTTTCCGGGGAAACGAATGAAAGGAATGCAATAGTGTAAATAATCGTTGCAAAAATCGGTATTGACCAATTACCCCAATGGACAAGCGTTTCTCCGGTGAAAAGAAAGTAAATAGCATTTATAAAATTGAAAACGACATATCCCATCATAATGCTAAATAAGAATCGGATAATGCGATTGAGTTTAGAATACGCTTCATTTTGTGACAGCAAACGAATGGCCATAGTGAGGTACATGACATTTTGCAAGACCATTACGACATTTAGAATAATACTCTCTACGGCGAAATCATTGAACTGTGACGGGTCAATTATGTATGCGATTTTCTTTTGTACATCCCACAAATAGTATGGTGACAAGAGAAGAATCACTCCCAAAAAAGGTAATGCATGCCAAGCGTCTTTGATGACGAATCGATTTTGCTTCTCGACAAGATTTTTGGCATAAAGATAATAAGCCGGAGCCAGTGCATACCAAAAAGGGACCGAAATGAAGAGCATATGGGGCAGGGTGGAAAAAAGACCGGAGATGCGAATCAATTGTTCCAATACGGCACTTGAAAAAATAAGCATCAGGAGCGCAAGACTTTTATTTGCCAAAACGCTTCCTTTTTTGTTAAAAAAAAGAACAATGGCGAGAAAAATTCCTTGGCCGAATATGAGCGTGTATATGATGGTCCAAATCATAGATTAAGAACTGTATGATAATAATTCAGAAAATTAGATTCTTATACGATTAGACAATGTTTTTAGTTACAACAAGTTTCTCTTTTTATTTCGTTATATAATTTTTATTCTACAGACAACCAAATACAATTATTATCTATCCGTTTCTAAAAATGAATATTTGCCCGATTTGTAGTCACAGTACACATCAAAAATGGCCGATGTATTACGAATTTGAATCCCAACATTTCGATCTTTTGCAATGTTCATCATGTCGCATTGGATTTGTATCGCCTCAACCTGACGAAAAAACGATTGTACGTATGTACAGTAAGGATTATTTCGAATCGGATTTTAGATGCGGGCATGAAGATGCATCAGCCTTTAATAAAAAGACGGATCCTGTTCTGCCGGATTGGGCTGAGCAGGTTCACCTTCAACCTGAGTCATCCGTTTTAGAAATTGGTTGCGCGACAGGTTATACGCTTAAAGCATTTCATGATGCGGGGCATCATGTCAAAGGGATTGAGATATCCGAAGATGCAGCCCGTCATGCGCGGGATGTGTATCACTTGGATGTAGATACGATGGCCGTTCATCAAGCGCAGTTTTCGTCGGAGAAATTTGATCTTATCTATTTGTTGGATGTGTTTGAACATTTGACGGATCCTGTTTTACTCCTCAAGCAGGCGTATCAATGGCTGAAACCGGGTGGAACACTGGTGATCGTTATTCCTACGCAAACGAATACACTTTTTTCGCGATTTGGTATGACCTTATTTTCGTTAGCCGGCAAACGGGCGCGGATATATATGCCGCCGTATCATCTTTTTGAATACCGACCTTCATCGGTTCGACGTTTGTTACTTAACCACGGTTTTTCTAAAATAGATATGAAACCGGTGATTATGAAGCCCGGTGAAATTGGTTTGCGCAGCAGCGTTGTTCAAAATACAGCCAAATATGTTTTTCAATGTTTGAATTACCCTCTAACGAAGTTGACGGGACGCTTTGGCGATCGGTTGACCATCATTGCAGTCAAATCTTGATTATCTACCTTCCATTCGATAGTTTTGCCTACCTGTCATAATGCTTTCTTATAGTATAGTATAGTCGGAGAATCATGAAATCGTTGATCACACTTAAGGTCAATGGCGACCTTTACGAAATTGCCGTCAAATCCAATCGCACTTTGCTTGAAGCGCTGCGCTACGATTGCCATCTTACCGGTTCCAAACAAGGTTGTGATATGGGCGACTGCGGCGCGTGCACGGTGTTAATTGATAACGTCCCTATCCAGGCCTGCATCACACTTGCGGTGGAATGCGTCGGCAAAGAAATCATCACCGTCGAAGGAATCGCTAAAGGAACAGAAGCGCATCCGCTACAGACGGCATGGAATAATCAAGGTGCATCCCAGTGCGGATATTGTACGCCCGGTTTTATGGTTGTGGCCAAGTGGCTTTTGGAAAAAAATCCTAATCCAAGCGATGTGGAAATCAAAGAGGCCTTGTCCGGCAATATTTGCCGCTGTACCGGTTATACTAAGATCATAACCGCCATGAAAGAGGCCGCGGCGATAATGCAAAAAGAAAAAGCCGTTTAATCGCGATTTGCGTTATAAAAATTTAAAAATTATTTGATTGATTACCGAAAGACATCATAATGATAAAGCCTAATCCGAAAAAAAATCAATTCTCTATTATCGGCAGACCCAATCCGAAAATTGAAGGATTGGAGAAGGCCAACGGATCCGCTCTGTATACTGATGATCTGATGCTCCCCAATATGCTCATCGGAAAAATTTTGCGCAGCCCGCATCCGCATGCCCTGATCAAAAAAATTGATACTTCTAAGGCGGAGGCATTACCCGGCGTGAAAGCGGTAATGATCGGGACGGAGCTTACGGAAAAATACGGCGTTCTTCCTGCTTCGCAGGATGAAACCGTACTGGCTGTTGATAAAGTCTGCTATATCGGTGACGGTGTGGCGGCCGTAGCAGCGCTGGATGAAGAAACAGCGGAAAAAGCGTGCGAACTTATCGAAGTCGAATATGAAGTTTTGAAACCGTGCCTTACGATCGAAGATGGTTTTCGTGAAGACCTTCCTAAAATACACCCGCACACCAAACAAGCCAATGTAATGAAGGAAGTGCATCAAGAGTTCGGTGATGTGGATGAGGGTTTCAAAGAAGCCGATTTGGTTATGGAAAACGAATATTTCTTTGAAGGCAATACGCACTTACCTTTGGAACCGCATTGTGCTCTGGCTCAATACGGAAGCGACGGTAAACTGACTATATGGTCTTCGACGCAGACACCGCATTATCTGCATGTAGCCTTAGCCAAAGTGCTTCAAATGAAGCGTTCGCATATTCGTGTCATCAAGCCGCATATCGGTGCAGGTTATGGTGGGAAATCCGAACCGTTTGCATTGGAATTTTGTGCGGCATGGCTTTCCAAAAAAACCGGTCGTCCCGTGAAATTTTTATATACCCGCGAAGAAGTATTTTACGCGCATCGGGGTCGCCAACCGATGAAGATGATACTTAAAACCGGCGTCAAAAAGGACGGTTCGATCACCGCGATCCACATGCGTACGTTTCTAGACGGCGGATCGTTCGGAAGTTATGGCCTTGTGACTACGTATTATTCCGGCGTATTTCTGACGTTGCCTTACAAAGTGCCTCGATACAAATTTGATGCGTATCGTATTTATACCAATAAACCGGCCGGCGGGCCCAAACGCGGGCATGGTGCCGTGCAGCCTCGTTTTGCGATGGAATGCCAATTAGATAAAATAGCCGAAAAACTCGGTCTTGATCCGGTGGAGATGCGTCTCAAAAATAGTATCGAACCCAATACGATGACGATCAATTCGTTTCGTGTCACCTCATGCGGTATCAAAGAATGCCTCACTTCTACGCGTGCGCGTTCGGAGTTTGATAAAAAGTACGCGTCATATAAAAAACAAAATGGTAAAGTTATTCGCAAAGGTATCGGTATTGCGGCCAGCACATATATCAGCGGAGCGGGAAAATCCATCATTTGGAATGATATGCCGCATTCCGGCGTGCAGATCAAAGTGGATCGTGGCGGCGGTGTGACGGTATTTTGCGGAGCGTCGGATATAGGTCAGGGTTCGGATTCGATGTTAGCTTATATTGCAGCGGAAGTTCTGGGTGTCGAAATATCGGATGTTCACGTTTGCCAAACCGATACCCATCTGACGCCGGTGGATTTGGGCAGTTATTCGAGCCGTGTCACTTTTATGGCGGGCAATGCGTGCATACAAGCGGCGGAGCGTATTAAAGAAATGATCTTTGAAATGGCGAGCCGTAAACTCGGTGTACCGGTAACTGATCTTGATAACGGTAAACGATTGATTTTTTCAAAATCGGATCCGAATAAATTTATGGATTTCGTCGAAGCCGCAAACATGGCGGAATCAGCCTATGGTACGATCGGTGCGACCGGCAGCTACAAGCCGCCCAAAATCGGCGGCTCTTACAAAGGCGCAGGTGCAGGTCCATCACCCTCATACACTTTTTCTACGCATATCGCTGAAGTGTCCGTGGATGTAGAAACCGGTGCGGTGACGGTAGAAAAAATATGGTCAGCCCATGATTGCGGGCGAGCGCTCAATCCCGTGATCGTTGAAGGTCAGATCGAAGGCAGTGTTTATATGGGTGTCGGTGAGGCGCTTTTTGAAGAACATATTTTTCATAAAAACGGATTGCATCGCAACCCCAGTATTCTGGAATATAAAGTGCCGACGATATTGGATACGCCCGAAATCGAATCCATTATCGTGGAGTCTATTGATCCCGAAGGCCCGTTTGGCGCCAAAGAAGCTGGTGAAGGCCCTCTCCACGCGGCGATACCGGCGATTGCCAATGCGATCTACAATGCCATCGGTGTACGTCTGGATACGACGCCATTTACACCGGATAAAATCCTGAAGGCTTTGGAAGAAAAAGAACTCGCTGAAAAAGGCGGTAACGGTCATTCCAAAAAACTTCGTGATATCGGCGCAAAAAAATTGGTATCCCATATCGCAACGACCTGAAACAAAGCGTTTTTTTTAGTGCGATAGACCTTATCATTTTGTTGTAATTTTTTTTACTTCCTACCGATTGCTATAGCTGTTGCATATCGAGCTGCATGCCTGCTGTCAAAAATCATTTTTTTTCTAACGAAGCGTGTCATATTGGAATACGATTCGTTTAAATTGTTTAAGGAGCTTTATGCGTGACTATGTATTATTTGCCGTATTAGCGGGATTAGCATGGGGGCTGGGAGGGTATTTTGAAAAATCAGGATTGCGTGCGATGGGAATACCACCGATTGCAGGGATTACTTTGCGCACCGGAGTAGCGTTCATTTTATTAGCGTTATTATCCATACCGGCATGGAAACAGATTGCCAATGTAAACGATACGACGGCGTGGGTCATGATCATCATCGGTGGCGGCGTAGTAGCCGGAAGTCTTGGCATGTGGAGTTTTTACAAATCCTTATCCACGACGGAAAACCTCGGAGTTACGTTGGCTTTGGCGTTTTCGATTTCACCGATCGCAGGCACTGTGATGGGATTATTCAAAAGCAATCAACCGATGAACTGGCAAACAGGTATCGGTTTAGTCACGATTATCATAGGCATCATCATTCTCCAGACGTCGCATACACCGACAACCAAACCTTGAATTTAATTGATCATAACAGCCTTCAACTCTACGAAAGGTGACGGCATGAAAACATTCATTCTGAGTATATTTTTGTTTCTGCAATGGCCATTGGTTTCGCAGGACAGCACGATGTTATCGTTGGAGCGAATTTTTGATTCCGATGAATTGCAGTCACGTTTTTTTGGTCCGGCGCGGTGGTTAAAAGACGACAAAGGTTATACGACGCTTGAAGTGTCGGATCGAGCGGAAGGTAAAGATATCATTAAGTATGATGCGGCTACCGGGACGCGTACCGTATTGATCGGCGCTGAAAAGCTAATACCGCAGGGGCAAACCCGTCCTCTCAAAATATCCGATTATTTCTGGTCTTCCGATGATTCACGGTTATTGATTTTTACCAATACACGCAAAGTCTGGCGATATAATACGCGGGGCGATTATTGGGTACTGGATATTGGGACGGGAAAACTACATAAGCTCGGTGGTGCCGACGCCAAAACATCCACCCTGATGTTTGCTAAATTTTCTCCGGACGGTCAGCAAGTGGCGTATGTTAGGGAAAATAATATCTACACAGAAAACCTGTTAACCGGGAAAATCACACAATTGACTTTCGACGGTTCCGATGTCATCATCAACGGAACGTTTGATTGGGTATATGAAGAAGAATTTGGCTGCCGAGACGGATTTCGATGGAGTCCCGATAGTCGTGCTGTTGCATATTGGCAATTGAATGCTGAGGGTATCGGTGTGTTTTATATGATTAACAACACGGATTCAGTTTATTCCAAAGTCATTCCGGTGCAGTATCCCAAAGCCGGATATCCGAATTCATTCTGTCGTGTCGGTGTAGTTTCTGCCAGCGGCGGTACTACGGTATGGATGCAAACACCCGGCGATCCGCGGGATAATTATATTCCTCGAATGGAATGGGCAGGAACATCAGAAGCCATCGTCATGCGACACCTCAATCGCTTGCAAAATACTTTGCAGATCATGCTCGGTGATGTAAAATCCGGCATTGTACAAACGATAGCCACCGATAAAGATAGTGCATGGATTGATATAGATGATGAATTTAAAGTACTGGATGGCGGAAAAGGATTTTTATGGATTAGTGAGCGTGACGGATGGCGGCATGTGTATAAGACCAGTCGCGACGGTAAAAAAACGGAGCTTCTTACGCCGGTTAATTTTGATGTGATCAAAGTTATACTCGCACAAGAAAAAGAAAACATGCTTTATTATACGGCGTCACCCGAAAATGCTACGCAACGTTTTTTATATCGCATGAAAATGGACGGTAAAGGGAAAGCCGAACGCATTACAACGGAGACCGGAGGTTGGCATGATTATCAGATTTCGCCCGATGCAAAATACGCGATACATAAATATTCGTCTATGCAACTGCCACAAATAGTTGAAGTTGTAGACCTTCCGAAACATAAAACATTACGTACTCTGGAAGACAATCTGGCTTTGCGTCAACGACTGGCAGGGTTAAAAATAAATGCACCGGAGTTTTTTAAAATTGAAGCCGGCAATGGGTTGATGTTAGACGGGTGGATGCTTAAACCGGCATCCTTTGATGCGACGAAAAAATATCCTCTCTTTGTTTTTGTCTATGGCGAACCTGCCGAACAAACAGTAGCCGATAATTGGGATGGCGCTGATTATTTGTGGCATCAGATGCTCGCTCAGCAAGGATATATCGTGATCAGCTTAGATCCGCGTGGTACACCTGCGCCGCGGGGCAGAGCTTGGCGTAAAGCGATATATAAACAATTAGGATGGCTTGCTCCGATGGATTTGGCTGAAGGAGTGCGTCGTGTGACGACGTGGCCTTATATTGACAAGTCGCGTGTGGGCATCTGGGGCTGGAGCGGCGGCGGCGCTTCGACATTGCAGTCGATGTTTAGATTTCCGGACGTATTTCACGTCGGCATGTGTGTTTCACCCGTGACGGATCAGCGAAACTATGATAATATATATACCGAGCGTTATATGGGTTTTCCCAAAGATAACCTGGAATGGTTCTTAAAAGCTTCGCCGATCAGCTATGTACAAAATCTGAAAGGAAAACTCTTACTGGTGCACGGTACAGGTGATGACAATGTACATTATCAGAATACGGAAATGTTGATTAATGCGCTGATCGCGGCAGGAAAACCGTTTGATATGATGGCTTACCCCAATCGAACGCACAATATTGATGAAGGAGACGGAACCTCGTTGCATCTGTATTCGCTATTGACACGGTACCTCAAGGAACATCTTAAACCGGGGCCGCAATAAAATGTATTCGTCGAAATTTGAAAGATCATTGTTTTGGTGAAAACACTTCGACATGCCATCGTTTGGTTTGCTGTTATTTGCTGTGTTATGGCCGTATCCTTGTTGTTTGAGAAACCGCGTGATGCGGCGTTAGCTTTTTTGTTTATTATAGATATGGCTACGCCGGAGGCCTCCGATCTTTATCAAGTCGTAACGGATGAAATAGTTGTCACACATGATTCTCTTGATCGTGAGTCAAAAAAAACGCTGTATTATTCTATTTATTCGCCACCCGGAAATCATAAAAAATCAGCGATCATCATGGCGCATGGGTTTACTGAAAAAGGAAACAACGATCGAAGGTTACAACGTATGGCGCATCGTATGGCGCGTGCCGGTTTTATTGTAATGACGCCTGAGTTTCCTATGATGCGGCGGTTTCGTATAAGTATGGAAGATGCAGACAACACCATGGAAGCTTTTCGTATAGTGAAGCAACGACCGGATGTTGACTCGTCGTCTATCGGTTTGATGGGATTCAGTTATGGTGCGGGTCCGGTTATTATGGCGTTATCTGATTCTTCGATCAGAGATCAAGTACGCTTTGGTGTTATTTTTGGGGGTTATTTTGATATTCGAAAAACACTCAAATATACTTTAACAGGATATTACACGACCGATACCGGTCAAGAAATGCGCTCTGTATCTAAAAATAATGACCGATGGAAATTTCTATTGGGCAATATACCGGAAAGTGGGAACGAAAAATCGCTGGTTATTTTTAAATCTATAATCGCTCAAAAAATAACGGATGCCGGATATGACCCCGGGAAAAATTTTCTTTCATTGGATAGCACGCATCAATCACTGTATCGATTTATAGAAAATCAGAATCCCTCGGCTTTTGATGTATTGTACGCAGCTTTACCCAACGATTTTCGTTCTAAATTAGAATTGGCTGATCTTACGTCGTATGCGCACTTAATTCACTCCTACATGATCATCGGCCACAGTGATCAGGATCGTGTCGTCCCGTACACCGAGAGTTTAGCATTAGCAAAAAATCTCACTTCGGCACCGGCTCCTTTTGTAGCTGTTACAAGTTTATTCACACACGTCAATTTAAAGATCGAATGGGGTTCTTTAACCCAAATTTTTACTGAAACGATTCAGGGATTTTTTCGATTATGGAAAATGACGTATCATATTATGCGTATGCGTCATATACCGGTAGCCATTGCATAGCCCATCAGATAATTTAAAACAGATGATGATTGAAACGGCAAATATAATTTCACTCAGGCGGCTTTTTGTTTTGAGTTGGTTTTTTGTAACCACGATCTGCGGGCAAAATTTGTATGAGAATCTGCAAAGCAGTTCAGGTGACACACCAGTGGATGTATCACGTCGCACCAAAGGGCGTCGTTTTACGCCTATACCTTTGGTGAATTATACATCCGATGACGGTACGGGTTATGGTCTTCGTATGTGCGTGTATGACTATGATAGTGTCACGGTGCCGTATCGTCGTGCTTTGAAAGCACAGTACTTTGTGACGACAGAGGGAAAATGGGCGCATGTGTTGTCTTTGGATTATCCGAATTTTCTTAAAGGTCACCGTTTTGATTTCGAGTTAGCTTACGATAAGCTCGAGTTTGCCAATTATTACGGAGAACTTTCTAATCATATGGTGGATAGTTTGCGTTTGAGTAAATCACAACGAACTTTTCGTCAAGCTACACCGAGCGCATCCCTAACATGGATTTATGATCTGCATGGGCCATGGCGCCTTCGCGGCGGTGTGAGTATTCGCCATACTTCGGTCAAGCCCAATGCTGATTCAGGTAATATCCTTAAGGAACTGAAACCGGTGGGTTATAAAGGTGGTGTATTGTGGAAATTGGACGCTGCCATGCGATATGATACACGTGATAATTATATCAATTCCACGCGCGGGATATTAGAAGAGTTGCTTGTAGAATATAAAATAGGAGGAGAAGGGGATTATCAGGGGTGGCTCGCGAGTTATGAACATCGGCATTTCATTCCTATCACACCAAGTGTCGTGGCGGGATATCGTTTAGCGGCTGATCAAGTCTTTGGACAGATACCATTTTATGACGAATTGAAGCTGGGTGGTGAAGGTTCGGTGCGCGGTATGCCGTCGGCAAGGCGACGCGGGCAAGGTCGTTTTTTGGTTAATACCGAACTGCGATGGCGTGGAATACATTTGTCGGATCGCCGTAATATGATGCTTGGGGTTATACTATTCACCGATGCGGGGCAAATTTATAAACGGAAAGACGGGCCATCCCTGATACCAAAAAACTGGCATGCCGGATACGGCGGAGGGCTTCGATTTTATTGGCATAGCACGATTATACGAACCGATTATGGCATTTCCGAAGGCGGAAGCGGTTTATACATTTTATTTTCACAGGTATTTTGATCTGATTCACAGATCACTAGAGCCCTTATTAAAACAAAAAACGGCGAGTTTAGCTCGCCGTTTCATATTTACTTTTTTTGGTATTACATATTTGCGATGATCGCATCGCCAAATTCGCTACACTTGATTTCTTTTGCACCATCCATCAGGCGGGCAAAATCATAGGTAACCGTTTTTTTTGCGATCGAGGTTTCAAGTCCTTTGATCAAAAGATCGGCAACTTCATTCCAACCCATATAGCGAAACATCATTTCGCCGGACAATATCACCGAACCGGGGTTGACTTTATCTAAATCGGCGTATTTAGGTGCTGTGCCGTGTGTAGCCTCAAATACGGCATGACCGGTGATATAATTGATATTACCGCCCGGAGCTATACCGATGCCGCCGACTTGTGCAGCTAAGGCATCCGACAGATAATCACCGTTGAGGTTCATCGTGGCAATGACATCAAAATCTTCCGGCCGCGTCAGTACTTGCTGTAGTGTGATGTCGGCGATAGCGTCTTTGATGATAACACCACTAGGCAATTTGACCCACGGCCCGCCGTCAATTTCCACACCTCCGAATTCGCGTTTGGCTAATTCATAACCCCAATCACGAAATGCACCTTCGGTGTATTTCATGATATTGCCTTTGTGCACAAGCGTCACGCTCTTACGTTTTTGTGCGATGGCATATTGGATGGCGGAGCGAATCAAGCGTTCGGAACCTTCGCGTGATACCGGTTTGATACCGATGCCGCTCGTTTCGGGGAATCGTACTTTTTTAACGCCCATCTCATTTTGAAGCCAGGCGATTACTTTTTTAGCTTCCGGAGATCCTTCTTTCCATTCGATACCGGCGTAGATGTCTTCCGTATTTTCGCGGAAAATCACCATATCCACTTTTTCGGGGCGTTTGACAGGAGAGGGAACGCCGTTAAAATAACGCACAGGGCGTAAACAGACATATAGATCGAGTGTTTGACGTAAGGCTACATTGAGACTGCGAATGCCTCCGCCCACCGGTGTCGTGAGGGGACCCTTGATCGAAACGAGATACTCTTTGCAAGCAGTGATGGTATCATCGGGAAGCCAAGTATTGTATTGATCAAATGATTTTTGTCCGGCATATACTTCAAACCAATGAATTTTTTTCTTACCGCCATAAGCTTTTTGTACAGCGGCATCAAACACACGTACCGATGCACGCCAAATGTCACGACCGGTACCATCACCTTCGATAAACGGTATGACCGGATTATCGGGTACTTGGAGTACACCGTTTTGGATTGAAATTTTTTGACCTTCTTTGGGGGGAGTAATGTCTTTGTACACGGTTGGCTTCCTTATCGTGGTGAATGATGTGACGAAATGGTTTGAAAATATAGTTCCGATAAACCGCAAACTCAAGTCGGTCGCGAATATCATTCAAAAAAGCCAACTTCGATACAAAGAACAATGACAAACGTCAGGCTCGATAGAGAATTACAATCCGTCTGAATAACGATCCCGGCGATCACCATTGCCGTAGAATATCGCCATCACCATAACAACCATAAAAAAAGCAAGTGCCATAATCATGTACTGCATAAAATCCCTTTCAAAAAACGATTACAACCATCGTTCAATAGGATTATACATGAAAACCGTGTATTCGGTTTGTGATAGAGGTCACAGGTTAATAGAGTGCGTCAAATAGTTGACGCCGATAGAGGTAAGTTAATTAAAAATAGAGTTTATCTACGATAGATCGCGAATATTGCAGGGAACAAACGCAACGCTGGCATATCGAATTTTGTGATATATCTAGGTTTTTCCGGAAGTGTATTGCATCGTCCCCATTTAGTATTTCCGGAAGTGGTTGATTGAAAAAATTTCCTAACGATGCATGAAAAAAACAAGGACGCACAGAGCCATCGGATTCTACCACAGCCGAAACCCACGGGGCGTTACAGGGTGGAGATTTGAATGAACCTAAACCATGCACCGCTTCGTAATAATCTGCGATGCGCAGCAGTTTCTGAGGAGATTCTGAAATCCATCGCGTATGAAAAGCGTTATTAAATTCCTTTACTATATCTGACAAGCTCTGGCGCAGATCAGGAAGTTCATTGGGTGAGGGTATTATGGGATCTGTTTGTTCGGATTGCAAAGGCGAGGTGTGGTTAAAGGCTTGCGAATGCATATCCGCCGGTAAAAAACTCAACCGGCGTAACCCCATGTCTTGTGCGGCGATAATGAGTTCTTTTAAAAATCGGAAGTTTGATTTTTGGACTACACATCGCGCGGATATATTAAACTCCGGCTTAACGGTCAGTATGCTTTTAATGCCCACACGGATCTTTTCAAAGCCTCCGGGAATATTACGAATGGTATCGTGAATTTGCGCCGGGCCGTCTAGAGATACGATCACCTCATCAATATGATCGGTAATGGATCGGGCAAACCGATCTAACAAAAGTCCGGTGGATAATAATGTAAGTTTGATATCTGAAATTGATTTTAATGATGTGCAAAATTCAAACAAAGCGGGGTGAAGTAAGGCCTCACCGCCCGAAAAAACCACTTCACGCACTCGCAACGATCGGATATCGTTTTCCAGTTTTTTAAAAATATCAGAATCCCACGATCGTAGATTTGAGTTGGATTTCCAGATATCACACATAAGGCAACGGCAATTGCAAGCGCTATGCGGCATCAGTACCAGTACAGGCAATGTTTTGATAGATTTTGATCTAAAAAAAGTCATATCCATGTCTCCGCTATTTTCCATACGGGATTTTGTTGAAGAAAAACGGAAGGAACGCCCGATGTTATGCGTTTCATCAACGAGGGCATATGTATGCACAGATAGTTTTGACGGATAAATAACCTTTTTAATCGAAACGGCCAGCTGTGCGGCGGCTCACCGCGCAATAATCTTACACATCCGTTATGCAGCACCAGTCGGATATCATCGGGGTAAGTCGAAGTCAAATTCGTTTTGTAATCTTCTTGTTTGCGTGTTGCTATGAATAGATCAGCCGGTGCGCCTTTCGTAATGGCCATCGGCTTTTGTAAGCCGAATATTCGTGATGGTCCGTTTGTTACCATGTGAAATATTTCATTCTCTGAAACCAGTCCTGTTTTAATGGCGTCACGAATTTCATCCAAAAGCGTCGGTGATCCGGTCAGAGTGGAATCGGTACCAAGGGCAACGGGAATGCGGTGTTTAAGCATATCTATCGGCGCAGTTCTTCCGAATAAGTATATATTGGAAGAAGGACACCAAACCAACGAAGCGCCTTTCTCCTGAAGACGATTTATTTGGTTTGCGGATACGGCAACACCATGAACCAGCACGGTTTGTTTCCGGAGATATCCTAAATTATCCAATTCATCAATCTCTCTGGCCGCGCGCTCATTGATTCCTTCCGCAGCATGTATAATCAGCTTTTGTGTACCAAACCAACGCCTGCGGATTTTTTCCCCAAATACCAACGAATGCATCCATTGGTATCGGCTAAATACAGAGATCGGAAAACCAAAACGAAACCGCGCATGGTATGGATTGTGATGTACGACAGTAGTTACGCCTGAAATAATATTTTTAAATGCACCAAACAATAACCGATCGCGGAGCGGTAATGCCTCTATGTCAGAAACAGGCGCCGCATGGGGTTTATAAATATCATTTGCCCAAGCAACGTAGTCCTCATATGGCGGTTTCCCTAGCCTCGGATAAATATTCATTTCAAGATGATCGTGACTATTGATCAAACCCGGGTAAACAAAATCGCCTTTACCGTCAATTACGATTTCACTCTTGTTTGGTTTTATGTCCTTATCAATTTCTACAATGTGACCATTCTTGATACGTAATGCGCCGCATTGCAATTGTTCTTCATGTTCCCAGTTGACGTTTTGTATAAGCAGTTCCATGTACCAATCATTTTTTTTGGCATTGCATTGCAAATACTACCGGTGTATTGAGCCACGAAGCTTCGTTATGTTGTAAGCATGTGAAGCCTGTATCTTCAAGCATTCCACGGTATGTTTCAAGAGTATGAGTATGGTGCGTTACAGTGTAAGTCACACCGTGATGATCAAAAGAGCGTTTCATACCCTGATGCGCTGCATGCGGATGAAAATCCGTAATAATCAATATTCCGTCAGGACGTAAAGCGTCATAAATGCTGTGAAGAATAAGGTTCGGATCGTCGGTGTGTGCCAGAACCAGAGCGCATACGGCCACATCGAATGGTTCATCAACAACAAATGACTGTTTTTCTGAGATCGTACGAAATTCGGCTTTGTCGGATGGAATCAACTTCCGAGCTTTAATGATCATGTTTTCTGAAATATCAAGACCTAACACGCGTGCGGCACCATGATCTAATGCAAGCTTACATGCATGACCTGTTCCGCAACCCACATCAAGTAAAGCTTTGTCTTTCATTTCAGGTAAATATTCTGAAACCATATTATCGGAAAACGATTTTACGGGATTACGTTCGGTGTCGTATGATTCAGACCACAGATTGTATGCTTCTTTAGGATTGAGCTGAACAGGTGCTTTCCCGAAGAATTTGCGTACGCGCCGGAACATCAGAACCCCTCCTTTTCAGGGCGGCGATATCGGAGCCAATATTTCTGAAGAAATTTCAATTCATATGGGTGCGCATACCGGTGAAACCGGTAACGCCACGAGGAAAACCATCGCATGGCAGTGCGCTGAAAAGCAGTTAGTTTGAGGTCGCTGATCGTCGGGTATTGTGCATTAAGAACAGTTTCAAAATCGTGAATATGACGGATCATCGCCGGAGTAAGCCACGGTGTCACATATTGACGGTGCAAATCAAAATTGAGCCACTCCGGTTTCATCCACTCATCCAAATGTCGCGGGAACTGAAATCCGCGAGCTAAGGCCTGATTATATAAATCTGAACCTTCCGTAGGCACAGGTGTATATATATATATGATAATTTCAGTCGAAGGATTGATGGATTTTATTTCACGTATAAAGCGTATCTCCTGGTCAATCAGTTTCCAGACTTCATCTTCGGTGGCAGCCGGAAATCCAAGAACAAACGAGTACTCCGGTATAATATCGTGTTCTCTTAATCGCGCGGCGAAACTCCGAAGTTTGTTACCGGACTGAGTTCCACCTTTGTCCATTTGGCGCAATAGCGTATCGTTTCCGCTTTCTGCTCCAAAAAATATCATGCGGCATCCCGACCGGCGCAGCGTCGCCAATGAAGCATCGCTATACTTATCCATCGTGTCAATTCGACCTTCTCCCCACCAAGCCATGCCGTCGTGCATAATACGTTCCGCAAATTCGACAACTCGTTTTTCAGAGACGAAGAAGTTATTATCGTGAAATGTGATAGCGTTTCCGCCGTAGGTTTCTTTCAAAAATCGTATGTCACGGTAAATACGTTCAGCCGATTTGCCTTTCCAGCGTGTTTCGAAGATCGGTACAACGCCGCAGAATGAGCATGAAAATGGACAGCCTATACTTGAATGATAGGCAATAGTGCGCGTTCCCAAAAACGTTTTTCCCAAGTATCCATCCATCGGATAAAAGGAATGTAATGTGTCGTAGGGCAAATCCGGTAGCGTATCCTGATCAATAAGATCGGCTTTCGGTGTTTTATATATTGTGTCACCTGTGCGGTAAACGAGATTGGAAATGGTTGCAACGGATGTTCGTGCCGTAAGCGCTTGCAGTAATTCGGGGAAAGCATGATCACCCGGTCCATTAATCACGTAATCAACATATCCCGAGCGAATCACAGTATGGCTTTGATTGGAAGCAAAATAACCACCCCAGATAATGGTCACGTGCGGATATTGTTCGCGGATCATTTTCGAAATAGGAATGGCTTGAGCAAGTTGCGGGCCGGGCATGACCGTGCAACAAAAGAATCCGAATGAAGGATCCCTGAATAAATCCATAATCTTTTCTAAAGGATCGGATTCCCTATTGCCATCAACGATCACATAGTCATGTTGGCCATGTATCGAAGCGGCTATCTGTAAAATCGAGTTGGGTATGATTTTAGCGTGGATCGTAACTTTGGGGTTAAAAAAAATTATTTTCATATGGCTTCATGTTCCGATAAAGGTGTGTTACGATCAACGCTTTGTTCCGGTGCTCCGGATTGGAGTACATAAGCGCCCAATAATAACCATTGCGTCAATGCGGCAGATGCGATGGCGCCGGTAAGTCCCAGTGAAGGGATAAACAGAATATTACCTGTCAAGTTGACCAATGCACCGATCAGACTCAAACGCAAAACTATAATGGATTTATGTTGTTTGAGTAAAGCGTGTACATATGGTAAATATACGTACATCGGGAGCACAAATAAAAAACCGACGGCCAATGCCGTGATCGGGACGCGGGTATCCTCGATAAACCATAAAATCCCAATCAAACAAACGACGCCGAGCGCAGTCAAAAGGCTGCCTGCAAAAAGTGATTGTAAGCCCATGCGCCGAATATGAGAGGCTTGTAACCGATATAGATTTTTTAACTGCGTTGAAATGGCAAACTCCGGCAGCGCTTGTAAAAAGCTAAGCACATTCATGACTATATGATAAACTCCTAATTCGGATGGCGGTAGCAGAACAGCAACACTGTAGGTGTCCATTTTAGAAACTAACAAACCGCTGATATTTTGCATGGCAAGAGCCCATGCATGTTTGAGTTGATTCCATTGCGCGATAACTCTAAACCACAATCTGAATGTATTTCTCCATGCTATCAATAGAATGATAAGTCGGCAAAGAGCAGCCATGCAAGTGGCCCAGATCAAATGGATATGCTGCATCTCCGATGACCATAACGATAACCCTAAAAAAACGGCTGTACCTGCAAGATCATTGAGGATGCCGAGTATGTATCGGTGATGAAAAATAATCGCCGGTTCAAATGCATGGATTCCAAATAAACATACGAACCAAAGCAGAAGAGGCGGTAAGGCGTCATTCGCTTGGACAACAGTACACATCAAAGCGATGGGTAGGATAAGTAAGGGTAAGCGCGTTTTGATATTCGTCAACCAGAGTTCCTGCCAGCGTTGCGGTTGATCCGAAAAAGCACGCAGTAAATATAAGCGGGAACCCCAATTGGCAAAAGTAACTCCAAAATGGATAACGATCAGATACCGCGCATAATTTCCCCACACCTCAAGCGAAGCCGTACGAATAATCACCACCGAGGAGATCAACCCCGCTGCGGGCGGAATCGCGTTGCGGAGAGCATTCCATAGCATCGGCATCCATCGTTGCGGCCATCGGTGTTTCATAGGGTATTCCAAAACGAATCGCAAATTAATCGTAAGCTTGTAGTTAGAAACTTTAAATCAAAAATCATGCTATGGTCGGGCTATTTGTCTATAACGTTATTCATGTTTTATATCTAGGTTCAGAATTTGAATATAACGATTCTACGGAATACCACGCTTGATGTATTGTAAGAGCGAATAGGGCTGTCGTCGCATATAGACGCGGATAACCCAAAGCGGCCCACAGCCCATCAGGTTTTAAAGTTATGATCTGATGAATGGGGAAGTAGCTTATCATAAGATAGAGACATCCCGCCGCGAGTTTAGCCCGCGCCGAAAACCAATTTTGAAAAAAAATAAAAGCTAAAGGAAAAACTAGCAGAACGAAATGGTATGTTGCCGACGCAGGCAGTAAAGTAAAGATGGCTAACCAAATTACTACAAGCATTTTATCATCTCGATGTTCGCATCGAGATTTGTACAATTTAAATAACACAACTACAGTTGTTACGAAGATGATTCCGTGTAGAAGGTATTTTATAACATGAGCTAATATAGGTAAGTCCAGAAGAGGATTGGCGTTATAATCGGGATGAAAAACGAAAAGATAATGCAAAACCCCCGTCCATGCCTGATAGGCGATGGCGTATGGAGTTCCGGAAGGGATTTCTGCTGCAAGGTGATTAAGAAATATGTTCCGAAAAAAAGATGCATTCAATGTATAACCGAAAACTAAAATTTGAATTATCATGCACACAATGATGCTTATGCCCATAGCGCTGACGGCCTTATAGCGTCGCTGCAGTAATAAGAATGGAATAAATATGGCCGTAAAATATTTTATCATAGCGGCTAGGCCGAGCAATAAACCGGTTAATATATTCCTATTATATTTGAGCAGCATATAACTACCCATACAAATCAAAAGAAGTATGATGTACAACTGTCCGGCTCGAAAATTATTGATCAGTCCAAAACCTGAAGCAAGTACCAAAATTCCTGAGGTAAGAAACGATTGATGGAAAAGTCGCATTAGCCAGAAAACAATCATTCCAAGAGCAACGAGATTAACTATAATCCATATATTTTTAGCTGTTGCCGCTTCGAAATTAACGAGCGGAGTCATTACAAAAACTGTTAATGGCGGAAATTGAGAAAATCTTCCGGAATTAAAACCATGCTCGGTTAATTTTTTGTCAAACCACTGATCATCATAAAAATATTCGGCCGGATGCCCTTCGTTGTATAATTTAGCGGCCAAATAATAATTTGGAAAATCTCCATGAACGTCATTCCATGAAACCCATATGCCGCGCCAAAAAAACAAAGACGCCAGCACAACAAACGTAATCACTTGGCTACGCTTAAGATTCACTGCGCGGTATCTCCAATGAAGGATTTTTAGAAAAGTAGCTATTGAGTGTTTCATAAACCTGAGATACGGAGATATTTTGCATGCATGCGCATTGACGGTAGCAAACGATTTTTTTATCGTTATAAATCGAAATACACGGACTGCAATATTCGTTAGAGCTTAAAGCTGATTGATTTACTCCTACCGGTCCGTATAAAGCCGGGGTTTCCGGGCCAAAAAGACCGACCGTCGGAGTGTTCGATAAAGTAGCTAAATGCATAGGCCCGGAGTCATTCGTAACCAGTGCAATGGCCTTGCTCAGCATATACGATGTACCGGCAATAGTAAAGTGGCCGCACGCGCTAATCATTCGGGCCGAAGATACCATCGCACAAAGCGTTTCAACGCGTTGAATATCTTCTGTTCCGCCTATGACAATAATGACACACTCTGGTTCGACAGCAAACCATCGTTTCGCTAATTCTGCAAAACGCTCCAGTGGCCATTGTCGTTCAGGTGCCATACTGCTGGTATTAGGGTTAAAAACGATAAACCGGTTAATACCTCGTGTTTTTAGGAAAGCATCCACTTTGGATTTCTCGCCATCCTCAGCAACACACGGAATAAGTTCGTCGGTATGTATCGTAAATTTTACCGCTTTTAGCGAATCCATGAAAATTTTCGAAATATGGCGTGTTTCGGAATAAGGTATAGTTATATCAAAAATATTTTTGGCACTGCCGGACGGATTGAAACCTACGAGAAAACTACGGTATGACCAAAAACTTAGCATTGCGGTAAACCGCGATGCAAACTCGAAATCAAACACAATATCCGGCGGTTGTGCGCGCAAGAACGACATAATTTGGTACAAAGAACGGATCGCCTTGGGCAACGAATTTAAATCGAAATACATAAGTTGATTGATCCATGGACCGGGAGCGTACAAGCTTTGGTTTTGTTTAAGTGTGATTAACGTGATGTGTGCTTCGGGGCAATTCAGTCGCATATTACGGATAGCGCTACTACCAAGAATCACCGAACCCATACCCCACATTTTAATAATGACAATACGCCGTATCTCATTTGGCAATGGGCATGTTTTTTTTCGGAAGCGACTAATAACCGACAATATTCGACACAACGGTTTCCCGAACTTACGATCAATCCATCGAGCGGTACGTATCGTGATCATTCTTTTACAATACTTCGAATTAAGAAATCAGAGCCTGTCATGATACGTTTCTCGTCTTTTTTTGAAATGTCCATATCACGTGATCGGCCCAATGATTAAGTGGCCACGATGTTGAATACCCTTCCTCAGCTCTTTTCAGATAAGCGTATATGTCCGGATGAGAAACTGCAAAATCCATACGATGGGGAGGCGGCACTAGGGCGCCTAAACCTTCGGACTGACAAAGTTGATATCCGTCACCCAAAGCTTTTTGCACGTCGGAAACATTGAAATAGTAACATTGGAAATAAATACCCTCGACATGTGCACGTGCGCCACCGCGATGCAGGCGTCGAAAGGCATACCTCAGATGGCCTTTGAGTGCAGCGGCTATTTCCCATGGTGAGATTTTGGGCATGATCACCCATGTCAGGCGGCCGCCGGGTTTGAGCAAATCGTCTATATGTTGAGTTACAAGTCTGAGATTGGGTGCGCAATTGAGTCCTCCGAAATTGGAAAAAATATAATCGAAGGGGCCGTTGGAGATACGGTTTAATTCCGTATAAGATAATTGTTCTATCGTTATACTGTTTTCCAAATTTGCAGCGGTAATTTTTTTTCTCATCTGACGGATCATACCTTCGGAAAGATCCGTAGCATGCACGGTACATCCGTATTGTGCAAAGCGCATCGCATCAATACCGGTTCCCGCGTTGATTTCCAGTACCCGTTCTCCCGGTTTTAAAAATTCAAAAACGTGATTGTATACACGTTGTCGCATCCACAATAATATCGGGTTCGATTGGTCATACGCGTCGTACCCCTCAGACTGCCGCGAGAACGCTGTGTTGATATCGTCTAATGAATCGGTTGGTATCATATAATCATTTCGGATCGGTCGGGTTCAATGGCCTCATTCTTGTCAGTTGAACGTACGGGCCGTATATCAAATACTTGATTAAATAATACACGGCATGGATACATCGGTGCCATGGACCACGTTTTAAAAAAAGTCTAAGCCGATATTCTGCATGCACAAAACGATGCAGTGCTTTGTAAAAAGATTTGGAATACGTTCCCTCAAACATCATATCCAAATCATCGGAATCAGACCAATTATGCTTTTCTTTCAATTCATTGCGTACGCGTTCATAAAAAGGAGTACCCGGCAGAGGATACGATACAGATATGCCGAGTTCATCGGGAAGATTTTGGCGTATCATCGCACGTGTCGCATTGATATCATTCCACGATTCACCGGAATAACCGAACTGGATAAAGTATGCCGTTTCGATGCCCGAGCGACGAAGATTTTGTGTGGCCTCGTCAATCTGTGTACGTTGTACGCCCTTATCCATGGCGTTCAATATTTTTTGCGAACCGGATTCGGCTCCCAACCAGACGGTACGACAACCCGATTCACGCAGTGCGCTGATCGTATTGCCGCGCAACAGTAAGTCAGCGCGACTGAGGCATTTGTACGGCAGATGGAGGCGGCGTTGTTGTAAAGCGACAGCAAAGCTATCGAGCCATCCCGGCTTCAATCCGAAAATGTCATCCGTAATCCATATATGATCGGCACCATACCGGTGATGCAGGCGATAAAATTCGTCGGCAGTTGACTCGGCTGATCGTGCGTGATACACTTGCCCATATATCGGTTTGGCGCACCAGTTGCAGTGATACGGACATCCGCGGGACGTCGTGACGTTCATGGAAAAATATCCGTGATGCCGCTTCCATTCGTTTTGATACGAAGCGATATCTACTAAGGTAAAATCCGGTGCAGGCAATTGGTCAATATTCAAAGTTGCATTACGTCGGCCCGGATGATCGGATGGTGCTATATCGCGCCGGAGGAGACCGGATACTCGGCGATCACCGCGCCGGACATCATCGTGATGTACGATATCGGATATCACGGATTCACCTTCACCGATGATGACCCCGTCGGATCCGTTATTCAAATATAGCGGGGCATGGTCGGTCGCGTCCGAACTATACACGAATACGGGGATTTGGTGTTCGGTCGAACGGCGGATCATATAGAAAGCCGCTTGACGCATATTGGTAAGGCACATCTTGGTGAGATAATTGAACTCATCATCATAGATAAAATGCAAATCAGGCCGCCATGATGCTATGGTTTGATCAAACGATTTCATGTCGCGTGAGAACATGCCGTCAATGATACGCACATCATGCCCTTCATTACGTAACATCGCAGCGGCTATGAGTGTTCCCAGCGGTGCATACGGCATGTGACGTTTCTCTTCTTTAGGGTCGAGATAACGTTGGTAGGATTGAGTAAAGAGTATTTTCATCCGGCTAAATTTTGTTTACGCTGAAGGCGCTGCTCAATATGAGCCTCAATAAGTGCGCCGTAATCAATATTCCATCGGGACGATGCCTGATCGGTCGTTGAAAAAAGCTTGTCACGCTGGGATTGTTGAAGCTCGGGATGCCGCCATTTCCATATCTTATCCCAGATACGCCGTAGGAATGTATCCATACCGGGAATCACCAGAGGAAAACAAACCCACTCCAAAAAACGTTGTACGTAAGAAGGGTTGGCCTCCGATTTTGACGGATGCGAAGGAAATTTCCAATTGGGTAAAAAGTCATGTATCCATCGGTTGTTTTCCTGAAAGCGATCCAATGCTTTAGCATTCCATAGCATTTTGACGGTGGCGGTTTCGTATGCCGTATAATAGCTTTTAAATGGTATCTCCAAACCGTCTTCTGCCAGTATGTAATTCACGCAAAAGTTATCATTATCGTTAAGCAGGAAAATCTTTTTTATTACGGTAAATAGCGTGCGTACAAGCCATACACGTCCGTGAGGAACAATAATCAGATAATCGATATCATCGCTGGCATCCGCTACGTTTTTTGATAAACTGCCGGTTAATAACACTCCGCGTACAAACGGAATGAATGCCATCCAACGTGCAATACGTTCTGCTTTAGCCTTGAGCGGCGCGGCGCGTTTCTCGTCTTCCAAACGTTTGTTGACGATATCTGTTGTGTGATCAGTAAAACAATAGTATCCGTCGCGGCAAATGATTTCTCCCTCCGCACACCACTGATTAAGTGCTGCTTCCAGTTGTTTGGTGTCACGGCAGGGGACGGCAAGCATACAGCGAATTTCTTCGGAAGTCAGTGGATACTTGAAATAGTCGCAGTAGGCGATAACGCGTACTATGGCGTCAGAAACAGATTGGCTCATCATGTACCTGTGTTGTATAAAACAGAAAGAGGGCGATTAAGTCAAGAACGGTGTCGCAACAATATTTCTAATTTTGAATGGTAATGCAAATAAAATTTACACGTACACAAAACAGTGTATTTCGCGGTTTATTTTATTATTCGATTGAGTAATTGATTTTCGGTTTATATTATTACGCCATTCATTTATTGCAGGAAAAGAAATGTCCACATCTTCTTCAAACGATCAGATCGCGGCGAAATACGACTTCACTAAAATCGAAGCCAAATGGCAAGCTTATTGGAATCAGCATAAAACTTTCCGTGTGACGGAAGACCCCAAGTTTCCCAAAGAAAAACGATTCTACGTTTTAGATATGTTTCCTTATCCGTCAGGTGCGGGATTGCATGTAGGTCATCCGGAGGGTTATACAGCGACCGATATCCTTGCGCGATACAAACGCATGAAAGGGTTCAATGTACTCCATCCGATGGGTTGGGATGCATTTGGATTGCCGGCCGAGCAGTATGCGGTAAAAACCGGTGTGCACCCGGCCATCACAACCAAACAAAATATAGACACCTTTCGCCGTCAGCTCAAAATATTCGGTTTCTCATACGATTGGGATCGTGAAGTCAATACGACCGATCCGCATTATGTCAAGTGGACGCAGTGGATATTTCTTCAATTGTTTAAGAAGAACCTCGCTTATATCGCTGAAGTACCGGTCAACTGGTGTCCGGAACTCGGTACCGTACTGGCCAATGAAGAAGTACCGGAACAAATCGAAAAAGGTTTTACTGTCGTACGAAAACCCATGCGCCAATGGATGCTCCGAATTACGGCGTATGCGGATCGTTTGCTGGAGGATCTCAATTTAGTGGATTGGCCTGAAAGCATCAAAGAAATGCAACGCAATTGGATCGGTCGCAGCGAAGGTGCCGAGATTCATTTCCGCATCAAAGATCACGACGGGGATATCAAAGTGTTTACGACACGACCGGATACGATTTTTGGTGCGACCTATATGGTGCTCGCACCGGAACATCCGCTGGTTGAAAAAATAACAAGTGCAGAACAGCGTAATGCGGTGGAAGCTTATCGCAAACAAGCCGCTTTGAAAAGCGATATGGAGCGTACGGAGTTAGCCAAAGATAAAACCGGGGTGTGGACCGGTGCGTATGCGATCAATCCTGCCAACGGTAATCCGATACCGGTATGGATTGCAGACTACGTCCTGATCAACTATGGTACCGGTGCGATTATGGCTGTACCGGCGCATGACACACGCGACTGGGAATTTGCAAAAAAATTTGATCTTCCCATCGTCGAAGTCGTTAAAGCGGCGAAAAACGTACAAGAAGAAGTGTACGATAATAATACGGATAGCGTCTGTGTGAATTCTTCCAATGCGGAAGTATCGATCAACGGAATGAATTATAAAACCGCATTTGATACGATCGTAGCTTGGATCGAAAATAAAGGTATCGGTAAGCGCACCATTAACTATAAGCTCCGCGACTGGCTTTTCTCGCGTCAGAGATATTGGGGTGAACCTTTTCCCATAGTTCACCTTGAGGATGGCCGTATCATGCCGTTGGATGAATCCGTTTTACCGTTGAATCTTCCGGAAGTACAGTCATATAAGCCGGCCGGTACCGGCGAGTCACCGCTTGCGACGATGACCGATTGGGTGAACATAACCATGGATGGAAAATCCGCGCGTCGCGAAACGAACACCATGCCGCAGTGGGCCGGTTCTTGCTGGTATTATCTTCGTTATTGTGATCCCCATAACGATCAAGCATTTGTGGATGCGGAAAAAGAAAAATATTGGTTGCCTGTTGATTTGTATGTTGGTGGCGGTGAACACGCCGTGCTGCATCTTTTATATGCGCGCTTTTGGCATAAAGTGCTTTTCGATTTGAAATTGGTTTCTACGCCGGAACCTTTTATGAAACTTGTCAATCAAGGTATCATTTTAGGTGAAGATTCACAAAAAATGTCCAAATCCCGAGGCAATGTCGTCAATCCCGATGATGTTATCGCGCAATACGGCGCCGACGCCATGCGGCTTTACGAAATGTTTATGGGGCCGTTGACACAGACCAAACCCTGGAGTACACGCGGTGTCGAGGGTGTGTACCGTTTTCTTCAGCGTACATGGCGTCTTTTTGTGGATGAGCGCGACCAACTGTCGTCTAAAGTGCAGGATGTCGAACCGACGCCGGATCAGTTACGCGTTTTGCATAAAACGATCAAAAAAGTACAAGATGATATCGAGGCGCTTAGTTTTAATACGGCAATTGCTCAAATGATGATATTTGTAAATGAACTTACGCCGTCGGACGTGCGGCCGCGAAAAGTTATAGAACCGTTTTTGCTTTTGTTGGCGCCTTTTGCTCCGCATATTGCGGAGGAATTATGGTCGCGTCTTGGGCATACAATGTCACTCACCTACGAGCCATTTCCCGTTTTTGATCCCGCATGGACGGTGGAAGATACGGCTACGGTTGTTCTTCAGGTCAATGGAAAATTAAGGGATAAACTTGAAGTGAAAAAAGGTTTGGATAAACAAACCTTAGAGACCATGGCTAAAGAAAAACTTGGACATTGGGTTGCCGGAAAAGAAATTGTTAAAATAGTTGTGGTACCGGATAAATTAGTCAATGTGGTGGTGAAGGGATGAGTTTGAGATTTCCACTATTTGTTTTTTTAGTTCTTCTGATCGCGAGCTGCGGGAAGAAAAAAACGGATGAATCACAGCTTGGTCAAGATAGTGCATCCACAGCGGTACAACCGATCAACTACGATATTCCTATTGAAGCCGGTCGTCCTGTTACTTCGGTAAAAGAGTTACCTTTTAGAGATCAACTCCTCGCTTTCAGTATTGAATTAGGCAATCGGAGTAAAGATTTCAATCAACGGCTTGGGCTCATACTTTTTGCCAAACGTTCCGGCGAGCCGTGGCGCGAGGCGGTGCGAAACAATATTGCACGGGAAAATTATAGAAATGCCGAAATGTACCATACAGCTTATCTGGATAGTCTTCGCGGGGTTATTCGCCCGACCGATGCCGCATTAAAATCGTCATACAACGAATTGCTCATCGCTCATAAACGCTGGCTCAACAATTACCAGATACTTCGCGACCATGAGAAATTTGAATCCATGATCGCTGTGCTGGACACGGTCTTATCCAATGAAATGGCAATCAACAAAGCGCTAAAGGATTTCAAAAATACGATTGATACAAAGCCGTGATGGATGCGTGAAATAGAGATATTGATAGTGTGTCGTCCTAGAAAAAGTACACAGTTTTTTAGTTAGTGATTTATTCCGTTAAATCGGTGTAGGCATGCCTACACCGATTTTTTGTCCATAAAATTCT
>JABWCP010000030.1 GCA_013360215.1 bacterium
AAAATTGCTACGCTTCCTACATTCAATCTTGACCTGCTCTGGAAATTCAAACTTGAAAACAACAGCCAAAGGGGGTATGATCTTATTCAGTATCCCTAAGTTTACAATGAAATTTCAGGACTTTGAAAGAATAATGACAACCGCCAGATTGAGTCGCTATCAAGCGGCTTGCGGTGGTAATAGCAAAAGAGCCATGACGCTTTACCGAAAGAACCTGCAACTTTCACAGGAGCTTTTTACTGTCATCAGTTGCTTTGAGATTGCTTTGCGAAACGCCATAGACAAGCAGCTTCTTCAAACACGCGGAAATGATTGGTTGCGAAACGGTGCAACCGCAGGCGGAATTTTTGACAATCCCAATTGCCGATTAACAAAAGAAAACATTGACGATGCAATGCATAAGTTGAATCATTTTTACACACACAACAAACTTGTGGCTGAATTGGGTTTTGGATTTTGGCGTTACATGTTTGCTCCAAACCAATTTGCTGCGACCGGCAAAACGCTTCTTCAAATATTCCCGGCTAAGCCAACAAGCACAGCAGCTATTCAGTATAATCATACATTTGTATTTAATCAGTTAGCTCAAATAAACAATATGCGAAACCGCATCGCTCATCACGAACCTATTTGTTTTGTTCCAGGACAATCTGTAAAAGGAACAACTTATGCACGGCAACACTACGGACTGATTTTGCAATTATTTCAATGGATGAGTATCGACGAGGGAAAATTACTTTACGGAATTGACCACATTAACACAGTTTGTAATCAAATAGATGCCTTATAAAACAAGATGCAACTTGTAGAGAAAGAAACCCTGCCACCAAAACGGGTTTGGGGCGAAATGCTAAAATCAAGTGCAGTTTTTCAATTTAAATTTAGTACTTATTGATCCCTCAAGTTTGCGGGATGCTCCTAAATCCCCCACTGCGCAAGGCCGTGTCCGTTAACAAGGTGTTAAAGAAAAAGTAGAGTATGGTAACTTCACAAGACCGTTGCGAGGTTACAATCATTTGGTTTAATCTTAAAATGTCCAGTTTTTTTAATAATAAACTGGACAAATCGATTGCTTTTTATTATAATCATGCATAATGAAAGTAACTGATTATATATTATTTACCATTAATAGACTCCCAAAAGGATACGTATTCACCTATGCCGATTTTAAAAAAGAGGTTGGTCAAAAAGAAGCAATCATAAAAGCCCTGAACCGTATGGCGGCTTCGGGCAAAATTGCCAAACTTTCCAAAGGAAAATATTACAAGCCCGAAAGCACCCCATTTGGCAATCTTCAGCCCAATCAGTCACAAGTAGTAAAAGATTTGTTGGAAGAAAATGGAAAAGTAACCGGGTATCTCACCGGCTATAGCATTTATAACCGATTGGGCCTAACCACACAGGTAAGCAACGTCATACAGATAGGTAAAAATCAAGTTCGCCCCCGTTTTAAAAGAGAACTCTATACTATTGCTTTTATAAAGCAAAAAAACACCATCACCAAAGAAAATGTCCCATTGTTGCAGTTACTTGATGCTATCCGGTACATCAAAAAAATACCGGATGCCAATATAGAAACATCCTGTAAACGATTTTTGGCAATCATCAAAAACTTTACGGACAAAGAAATCAATACCCTGGTTCGGTTAGCATTAAAATATCCACCCGCTACAAGGGCCCTATTAGGTGCATTATTGGAACAATTGCGAAAAGGCAACACGGCTGAATCACTTTTCAATTCATTGAACCCGATTACTAAGTATAAACTAATCGGTGCAGCGAAAGTGTTAACCACCGCTGAAAAATGGAATATCAAATGAAGCTGCACCACGACATGAAATTCACAGAAGAAGAATCAAAAAGGGCATTTACCGAGTTGTTGGGGCATTACGAACCTGACACACAATCAATAATAAAAAAATGAGAAGCACCGGCTATAACACAAGTTTTGCATCAAACAGAATGACACTTAAACTTGAATTTTGACCCCATGTTATGAAGAAGTCTGAAAAAATTGATAGCATACAACCCTGAACCGTTTTAGAATCCATTATATTCGTAAATGACTACACTCAAGCATGCCATGTCTCATCACCTCCTGCTCACTAATATCGCCAAACACATCACACTGACATCGGAAGAAAGTGCGTTTTTTGTGTCGCTGCTGTCGGAAAAATCTCTGACAAAAGGCGCGTACCTGCTGCGCGAAGGGCAGATTTGCAGGCATCAGTCGTTTGTCGCCAAAGGATGCCTGAAAACATTTTATATGAATGAAAACGGGTCCGAACATATCATTGATTTTTTGATCGAATCGTGGTGGGCGGACGACCTCTACAGTTTGTTTACCCAAACCGAAGCGACCTACAATATCCAGGCCATCGAAGACACGGATGTTTTGCAAATCAGCCGGGATAACCTGGAACAGCTGTATAAAAAAATTCCGAAATTTGAACGCTTTTTCAGGATACTTTTTCAAAACGCCTATGTTGCTCAGCGCGAACAAATCAATGCCAACCTCTCCACCGATGCGGAAGAGCGTTATAGACTGTTTTTACGAAAAAAACCGTACGCCGAAACACGCTTTCCCCAAAAAGATATCGCCTCCTATCTCGGTATCACACCCCAGTTTTTTAGCGCCATGAAGAAAAAAATGCGCCGCGTTAATGTAGATTAATTCATCCTCCGCCTTTCATGTTTATCTTTATCGGTAACCCCCTATGAAAGAAAGGATGAACAATGATCAACGCGTATCTCGCCCATGCCGAAAAAACCACGCTTGCACTATTTGATGCCGTCGTAAACCAAAACCTCATTGTTCCCGGCAAATCGGAATCCCAATTGGTACAGGATATCAGCAATTTAGCCGAATCCAAAGGTATCGTTTATCATTGGCACAAAAAAATCGTACGGGCCGGACAAAACACGGTCTGTGCCTATCCTGAAAATCCCCCGGATACCGTCATCCGTGATAACGACATTGTCATATTGGATTTTGGTCCGATCGTGGACGGGTACGAAGCGGATCTGGGCCGAACCTACGTACTCGGCAATGACCCGATCAAAGTACAAATACAACGCGACGTCGAAAAAGCATGGTACGAAGTTCAAAATTGGTATAAGCGCTATACCAAACTGAAAGCATCGGATCTCTATCACTACGCCGTTCACAAAGCCGAAGAATACGGATACGCATTCGGCGGTGAAATAGCGGGCCATATCGTTGGCAAATTTCCGCACGAACAGCCTGCCGATCCCAAAAGCCTTGAACTGGACATTCACCCGTCCAATCATAACGACATGTTTTTAACGGATGCCAAAGGAAACCCGCGCCATTGGATTTTGGAATTACTGTTTATTGATAAAAAACATCGCATCGGCGGCTATTTCGAACAACGGCTATAACACCATCCATCGGAGTTTTATGAAAAATCTCACGCCGAAAGATCGGCCTGCACTTCTATTAGTTGACCTTCAAAAAGGTTTTGACACGATTTCTTATTGGGGCAATGAAAGAAACAATCCGGGCGCCGAAGAGAATTGCCGTTCGTTGCTGGAATTATGGCGCAGCAAAGATCTGCCCGTCGTGCATGTACAGCACTGCTCGGCCAACCCGAATTCTCTTTTGGCCGACACCCATCCGGGAAACGCCTTCAAAGACATCGTTCAGCCTTTGCCATGGGAAACCGTAATCCAAAAAAATGTGAACAGCGCTTTTATCGGTACCACACTTCAAAAACATCTCACTGTCAATTCTATTTCCAAGCTGGTCATCGTCGGGCTCACCACCGATCACTGTATATCCACGACGACGCGGATGGCCGGAAACTATGGATACGATGTATTCCTTGTCTCCGATGCCACGGCGACATTTGACAAAACCGGTATGGACGGAAAAAATTATTCGGCCGAACTAATTCATCAGACGGCGCTGGCCAGTCTTCATGGTGAATTTGCAACCGTGTTTCCGATGAAAACTTTATTACAAAATTTTTCTTAAAAAATATTGATCGCGGCCGATAGCATCGGACGCCATAAACTAACCGGATTTTTATCATGAAAACACTTGGACTGATTTTACTTTTGTCGCTTGTGAATTTAAGCGCTTGCAAAACCGATACGCCACACCCCTACAGATCGCTGGCGCAAGAGGCGGATACCACGCGTCGGCCGGGCGATGATTTTTTTTCGTATGCCAACGGAAAATGGATCGCATCCACCGTTATGCCGGAGGGCAAAGAGCGCTGGAATGCCCGTCATGAAATAACAGGGCTTACCAAAAAGCAGGTAGCTAAAATTTTCGAAGAAGCACAGACGGCGCCTCACGGAACAAATGCACGTAAAGTGGCCGATTTTCGTGCAGCCTACATGAATGAATCAGCCATCCAGGCGGCCGGTATCACACCGATCAAACCCCTGCTGGATGAAATTGATCCCATAACCGATAAAACAGCGTTGGTCAAATTACTCGGTCGCAGGCTCCGTGCCGATGCCGATTGGTTTACTTATCGTTCTACGGGATTGTTGGGTTTGTCTGTGGAAGTAGGATATTTCGGCGAAAAAACCTACGTGCCTTTTTTAATGCAGGGCGGCCTTGGACTGGAAGAGCGTTCATATTACCTCAGCGAGGACGCGGCTAATAAAAAAATCAGAGCAACCTATCAGAACTATATTTCTCAGCAATTCAAACAAGCCGGATTGAGCCATCCCGAACGGCGTGCACAGTCGGTACTTGGTATCGAAACCTTATTAGCCAAAACCCATGCGAGCGATGAATTTTCCAACAATGACCGCAACGGTTCGCATCGCTGGTCGCGCACCGACTTTGAACGACGGGCTCCGGGTATGGATTGGTCCGTATTTTTTGAAGAGGCCGGTCTGAAGCATCAGGAATCGTTCGTAGTTTGGCAACCGGACGCGATCACCGGATTGGCTTCGCTTATCGCCGCACAGCCCGTGGAAGTGTGGAAGGATTATCTGAGGTTTCAAGCAATCCATGCGTACGCCGATGTATTACCTTCGGCTTTCGCGGAAGCGGGGCTGGTATTGCGCTCGTCGATACAAGACGCGCCTTCCCCTGCCCGTTCACAACGTGCGCTCGATGCGACACAGAAATTTTTGGGTGAAGCCGTCGGCCGGTTATATGTAGAACGTTATTTTCCCGCTTCCCAAAAAGCCCGTGTACAAGCGATCGCGACGAACGTCATCGCTTCGCTCCGCGAACGGGTCAAAACCGTGTCGTGGATGTCCGACGAAAGCAAAATACAAGCCATGGTAAAACTTCAGACATTGTACTTTGGTCTCGGTTACCCCAATGTATGGCAAGATTATTCGGATCTGAATATAGACCCTGCCAATCCCGTAAAAAATTTACAAAACATCGCCGATCGCAACTATCGCCGCGCTTTGGCACGGCTTGGAAAACCGCCGGATACCACCGAATGGGCGATGACACCCCATACCGCGGGCGCTCTGCTTTTATTCCAATACAACGCCTGCAATTTTGCTGCCGCCTTACTACAAGCGCCCAAGTTTGATTCCACATTATCGGAGGCGGCCAACTATGGCGCTATCGGCGCTATTGTCGGTCACGAATCAAGCCACTTTATTGATCCTTTGGGAGCCGAATGGAATGCTGAAAGAGAACTAAAGCATTGGTGGACACCCGACGATATGAAAAAGTTTCAATCGGCCGCCAAACCGCTGGTAGAGCAGTTTTCCGGTTATCGCCCGTTTGATGATCTCGCCGTTAACGGTGAGTTTACCCGATCGGAAAATATCGCCGACCTTGCGGGACTTGCCGCCGCTTTTGATGCGTATCGAAAAACCTTAGGGGATAAAATTCAAAATCAGGACTATGTACGCCAACAGGATCGTGAGTTTTTTATCGGTTTTGCACAGAGCTGGCGCAGCAAAACCACCGAAAAAGGCCTGCGCGTACAAATCGCGACGGATCATCACGCACCGGAACAGTACCGCATCGCTATTGTACGCAATCTCGACGCGTGGTATGACGCATTTGATGTCAAACCCGGCGATAAACTGTACCTAACACCGGAATCACGCGTACGCATCTGGTAATGGAAAATTATAGAATATGACGGCAGGTTTTTGATATATTGGTGTGCATTATTCATCGCGTTTATCACGCTAATTATCTCAGGAGAATATCATGCTATTTATATTGGGAGTACTTGCCGTCATGGGTACTAATGATTTTGATGCTTATTTTACCGGCCAGACGATGCGGTTTGACTATTATCACAGCGGCACGGCCAAAGAAGAACATATCAGTCCCGACGAATACCGCATCGAAGGCGTGTGGCCGGGCAGTAAAACGGTGTTATTAGATGAAACCGGTCTCGGCAAATATTTGTTTGAAGTGAGTGATGTTGCATCCGGAAAATTGCTTTATTCACGTGGTTTTGCGAGCATCTACGGCGAATGGGAAACAACCGGCGAAGCGGCCAAGGGCGTGTGGCGCTCATTTCACGAATCGCAGCGTTTTCCCGAACCCAAAAATACGGTCAAATTAACACTCAAAAAACGCGGCGCTGATAATCGTTTTGCGTCGTTTTATGAAACAACCATTGACCCCAAAAGCCGGTTCGTCAATCGTGCGCCCGCCGTTAAGAACGGCGAAGTGTGGAGCGTTTTTGAAAACGGCGACCCTTCGCAAAAGGTGGATCTGCTGATTCTCAGCGACGGTTACACGGCCGGCGAAAAGAATAAATTTCACGCCGACGTCGAACGTTTGGTCAAAGTGATGTTTGAAACCGAACCCTTCAAATCCCGCAAAAAAGATTTTAATGTTCGTGCGATGGATGTGGCTTCTGCCCAATCCGGTATCAGTAACCCGCGCAAAGATATTTGGCGTAAATCGGCGCTCGGTTTGAGTTTCAATTCGTTTGACTCCGATCGTTATGTACTGACGTATGAAAATAAAAATCTTCGTGAAACGGCCGCCAATGCACCCTACGATGCATTGATCCTTTTGGCCAATGATCGCAAATACGGCGGCGGCGGTATTTTTAATCTGTGGGCGACGGTCACGGCCGATGCGGAACCGGCGGCGTATGTTTTTGTACACGAATTCGGCCATTCTTTTGCGGGTCTCGGCGATGAATATTATACCTCACCCGTTTCGTATGAAAACTTTACCGCGCCGAGTACCGAACCTTCCGAGCCGAATATTACCGCTTTGCTCGATCCGAAAAATCTCAAGTGGAAACATCTTGTATCTAAAGACACCCCTTTGCCGACACCGTGGAATAAAACCGCGTACGATACGTATGAAATCGAGATGCAAAAAAAACGCGCTAAACTAATCGAGGAAAAAGCGTCCGAAGAAACGATGGAAGCGCTCTTTAGAGAAGTAAAAACCAAAACGACGCCGATGCTTAATACGGACAAATATTTCGGAAAAGTGGGCGCTTTTGAAGGCGCAGGTTACGAAGCCAAAGGTTTATATCGCCCGGAATTAGACTGCATCATGTTCACACGCAATAATGTTCCTTTTTGTAAAGTATGTCACGAAGCGATCGAGCGAATTATAGATCTGTATGCCAAATAAGAAAGAGTTTATTCAAACCTTAGTCATTCATACGTCGCCGGAAAATATCTGGCGCGTATGGATGGCTGTAGACGAGTGGCCCCTCTGGACCGACACGATCCTATCCATAAAAAAACTATCGCCCGGTTCTTTACAAACAGATAGCCGGGTCCTCATCGAGCAACCTAAACTTGCCAAAGCGGTTTGGAAGGTTACCGAATTTGAACCCGTGAAACAATTTACGTGGAGCAAAACAAATTTGCTTCTGCGTATCGACGCGATTCACGCTTTAGAATCAACTTCCGGCGGATGTATTGTCACATTGGTTATCAAATTCTCCGGTCTTTTTGCTAATCTGATTAACAAAAAAACCTGCGCTTTGGTTGATTCGTATCTGGTAAGGGAATCACAAAATTTGAAACAATTCTGTGAAAACAAATTTTCTAACGGCGCTGCATCCTAAAATACTGTACGCGGCGCTGATACTCTCTTCACTGATCGGTTACCTCGAATGGGGTAACGGTAACCACACTTTTCTCGTGCAAGCAGAGTTTGATATCATCCGCAAGTTTTTCACACATAGCGACTCGATCGTCCATCCGATGATAGCGTTACCTTTAGCGGGGCAGATGTTATTGGTTTTCAGTCTGTTTCAGAATAGACCGCACCCGGTCGTTGTTTTAACCGGCCTACTGGGGTTAGGCGCTTTGCTGTGGTTTATATTTTTGATTGGTTTGATTTCTCTCAATCTAAAAATAACCTTCGCTGCACTTCCTTTTCTGATCGTCAGTATCATTGTTTTGTATTCGATGCGTAAAGGCGGGAAATGACGTTGAGAGATCGTAGTAAAAAACTTCGCTACGTGAAATTTTACGATGCGTTGGAAAACGGTGGCACTATATCAAAAACCCATCACTTCGACATTGACGGTTTCGACGCTGTCTATTTTCGATCCTAGAAACATTTCGCCCACACGCATAAAGTTCTTAGGAAGATCCGTCACATAAAAGCGGTGGTAGGGCTTTTGTCCGGATGTGTTAAGCAGTTTTTTTTCATCTAATATCTGTCGGGTTCTTTTGGCTGTTTCGACACCGCTGTCAATCAAAGTGACCGGTCGGCGCATGATCGTATTCATCGCCTCTTGTATCGCACCGCTCAATATCGGATAATGCGTACACCCCATGACGAGCGTATCAATGTCTTTATCGGAAAAAACATTCAAATACTCCGCAGCAATGCGTTGTGTCACATCATGACGAAGCCACCCTTCTTCGGCCAGCGGTACAAATAACGAACACGGCTGAGAAAACACCTCACATTGGGCATCCAATGTGTGAATGGTTTTTTTATACGTTTGCGAATTGACCGTAGTATGCGTTCCGATAACACCGATTTTTTTTCGCAGACTTTTTCGCACGGCCGCTTCCGACCCCGGAACGATCACGCCGATGACGGGTATTTTGAACATATTGGATAAAAAGTCGAGTGCTACGGCACTGGCCGTATTGCATGCGATGATGATCATTTTGACATTATGCTCAAGCAAAAAAAGGCAACTTTGCAACGTAAACGATTTGATCGTACGATCGGATTTGGTTCCGTAGGGTACGCGCGCCGTATCACCGAGATAAATAATACGTTCATGCGGCAGTTGGTTCATTACCTCTTTGACGACAGTAAGTCCGCCGATGCCCGAATCGAAAATTCCAATCGGTTGTTCCGAAGCCGGGGGCGCCGATTGGATGGCAGGTACAACCGAAGGTTCCGGTGTTTGTGAACGCATCATATATTTTCTTTCGCTTCCTGGATGTTCAGTTCCAGCTCTTTGAGCTTTTGCTGAAGATATTGCCGTTTCATACCGAGTTTGTTCGCTGTTTGCGATATGTTCCAGTTATTCATGCGAACCGCTTCCATAAAAAATTCGCGCTCAAACGTCTGTACGACACGATGCTTGGCATCCTGAAAATTAATATCGCCTTTTTCCAGCATATCGCGTACGCCCAGTGTCGTCGGTCGTCCTCCGCCGATGATCTCAGATGGCAAAATGTCGCGCCGGATTTCTTCTTCAGTACTAAGCACGACACAACGCTCTACCACGTTGATCAATTCGCGTACATTGCCGGGCCACTCGTATTCGAGCATCGCTTTGAGCGCGTCCTGCGAAAAACGCGTCACCTGCGCTTTATGTTTTTGTGCAAACATCACAAGGTAATGATTCACCAAAAGATGAATATCCTCCGAGCGGGACCGCAGCGGCGGCAATTCGATCTCAACAACATTGATACGATAATACAAATCTTCGCGAAACTGACCGTCGCGGATAAATCGCGCCAGGTCGCGGTGCGTTGCGCTCAGAATGCGTACATCCACGCTGATGGATTCGGTACCGCCGACGCGTTCAAACTTTCGCTCCTGGATGACACGCAAAACTTTGGCCTGCGTTTCAAGCGACATATCGCCGATTTCATCCAAAAACAACGTGCCGCCATCGGCCAATTCAAACCGCCCTTGTTTGGAAGATATGGCGCCGGTAAATGCGCCTTTTTCGTAACCGAAAAGTTCCGACTCGATAAGCTCTTTGGGCAGTGCGGCGCAATTGATCGAAATAAAAGGGCCGTTACGACGATCGCTTTTTTCATGTATCGTGCGGGCGACTAACTCTTTTCCGGTGCCGCTTTCGCCGCGTATCAGTACCGTTATATTATTTCGGCTTACCCGTTCCAGTAAATCATACACCTGACGCATGGGTTTGCTGCTGCCGACAAATTGCCCGAAACCTTTGGCTTCTTTGAGCTCGGCACGTAATCGTTCGTTTTCATGCACGACGGCGATTTGTTGTGCCGCATGCGATACGAGCGCTCGCAATTCTTCGATATCGTAGGGTTTGGCCAAATAATTAAACGCACCGGATTTGATAGCCTCGACGGCAAGACGTTCCGATCCGTGCGCCGTGATCACGATGACAAAACAATGCGGTGTACGTTCTTTTATTTTTTTCAGCAAATCCATGCCGTTCATGCCGGCCATGGATACATCCGTAATGACGATATCAAAGGGATTATTGGCCATGAGATTGAGCGCCGATAATCCGTCGTCGGCTTCCGATAATTTGTAACCTTCGGGTTTGAGCGCTTTGAGCATACCATAACGCGCCGCTTTTTCATCATCCACGACGAGAATGCGAATATGCGATGTGTGCTCTTGAGAAGATTCGACCGGTATGTCACTCATGATCGGGATGTACTTTCGCTGGGAATATACACTTCAAACGACGTTCCTACCTGGAGTTCGCTGCGTAAAACGAGACGACCTCCGAGTGCTTGTATTTTATTTTTAACTATAGCGAGACCCAAACCGGTACCTTCGCTTTTGGTTGTAAAAAATGGTTTAAAAATTTCGCCCAAGCGTTCCGGCGGAATACCGTGCCCCGTATCCGTTATGGCGATTCGTAAACATTTTGTTTTACCGGCTTCGGGCGGAAGTATGATTTCCGTACCGGGATCTTTTTTAATCGCTTCTATTTTTTTTGCTGTGACGGCTTCAGCGCTCCATTCCGTCCAACCAGCCGACGGATCGTCGGGATAAAGTTTGTCAAAAACGCCGACTTCCGTTTCCGCTCCGCCGATAAAATAGTTGGCGTCCATTTGTACGTACGCGCCATGGATCATCAGACGTCCGCCTTCGGGCATGGATTGGATCGCGTTGATAATAAGGTTAAATATGATTTCTTTCAAGTCGCCTTGGCGTGAGCGAATGACGAGCGGTGCATGGTCATAACGCGTAAAAATGCGGATATTGCGAACCCGCGTTTCCTGACGTGAGATCGTAAGGATGGCATCTATAATTTTGATAATATCAATACGATCCATGCCCGAACTGTCGCTTCGTGCAAAACGCAGAAGCTGATTGACAACGGATGACAAGCGATCAATTTCTTCGTTAATAATTTCCAAATCCTGGATCGCTTCCGTGTCGGTGTTTTCCTTTTTTTTCTGATCGTGCATAGATTGCACGATACTTTTGATGGAGCTCAGCGGATTTTTCACTTCGTGCGCAATACTGGTGGACAACATACCCAGCGACGTCAGTTTGTCCGCTTCAAACATTTTGGATTCGAGTTCGATACGACGTTGGAGAAGCTGTATGTTTTCGATAGAAATCGCAACCTGACTCGCTACTGTAAGTAATAATTCTTTTTCTTCGAATTCAAAATCCTCATTGCTCTTCTTTTTTCCGATCGCCAAGATCCCTACCAGTTCGTTATCCAAAACAATCCCGAGATAAATTTGATACGGCACTTCGGCACTGCGAAGGTGAAAAATGTTCATCTTCCGCGCATCATACAGACCGTTTCCTTTTTGAATATGGCGCGTAATCTTTTCAAGATTAAACGTTTTGATATCACCGTATGCATGCACGATACTGTATAGCGTTCGCTCTCCGGATACGGTTTTATTCAACGTGTATAGCCCGACTTCTTCGACATGCAGTGCATCCACGATACCGGCACGAACAGCTTTTGTCAATTCGGCGAGATTGGCGGCGCTGACGATATGCTCCGTGATCTTACGAATCAACGATTGGAAATACGATTTTTCATGCAACGCAAATTGTCCCGCGATGCGGCGTACAAGGTATTTGGTCGGTTCGTATATGAGAAACAACATGGATACAAGCACGATCTCAAGAAATTCGACGTTTAATTCAGGATTTTCCTCCGCCATTTTGCGAAGCGCTTTGGAGCTCATAATGAATACTACGAGAAAAACACCCGAAATGGTGATCAATAAAAACCGACGCCTTGCGACCGTCGAATAAAAAGGATATTTGTACAGCAGATACACCATCGCACCCGTCGGTATCAACGACGAAATCATAATCATGTTTTTGAGCGACCGATCCAGACGCACGTTGCCTGTACCGCCATAAAAATAGAAATACACCAAAAGCACGGAGATGACGATCGTGATGATAAGTTCGACGATAAAAAATTGTCGCCATTTTTCGTTGCGGCTGAGACGTATAATGCGTGACGATAAAAAACCGGAAACTAATAAACATACGATCAGCCAAAAAACATAAGGCGGTATAAAACTCATGCCCTCATCCAGAATGCGGCGACGTCCGTCAATGATCGTGTATTGGCTAAAATAAAGTATCGCCAAAATCGGCGCATACATAATGTAGGGAAACCAGGCTAATATACGTGAGCGGCGGTTGATCAGATTGAGCACGTATTCCAAAAACGACGCATGCAGATGCACGACGAGCGGCGGAAAAAACGCTATCGCATACAAAGAGATGTAACGGAGTTCGGAGTAAATCTCCAGCGCCGGGCGGCCAAATACTTGTTTGATGAGCATTCCGAGAAACTGAAATCCGTGCCAAAACGTAAGTATCGCCACGAATACCAGAAACACATATTCATGCTTCAGTTTATTCTGACGCTTGAGAGTCTCGGCAAACAGCACGCTATAAAGTATCGCGCCGACAAAAAAACCGAGCAGAACTATAAGATCGTAGCCTAACATAGTTTACCGAGTGCGTTGTATGGATTTACCATCGAGCCAAAACTGAACAGCGCCCCATTGGTCCGTTCGTAAGATCTGCGTACCGGCATTGCGCCAGGCATTTACGGTTTCCAAATCAGGGTGACCGAATTTATTTCCTTCTCCGCAAGATATTACCGCGTACGCCGGAGACGCGGCTTGGATCAATTTTGCCGTCGTACCGTTGGAAGAACCGTGATGTGCGATTTTGACAATATCGGCCTTTATCACCATCCCGGAATCGGACAACGCATCCCACGTTTCGGTCTCTGCATCCCCGCTAAATAAAATCCGATTTTCGCCGTATTCCAAAACAAATACAAGCGACGTATTATTGATATCATACGGCGGCGGCTCATCGCTTCGCACGAACGATACCCCGGGATGCAGTATACGTATTCGCGTCTCCGGACCAAAGGTAACAACCCGGTCCTTTTGCAAAACTTGATAATCTATAGATTTTTCAGCAATGGTATTCAAAATATTTTTATAAATCGCCGACGGATAATATTGACCCGGATCAAAAACCCGTTTTACATTAAAATAATTGAGTAAAAATCCGGCGCCGCCGATGTGATCGTCATGCGGATGCGATAAAATCAACGCATCAATCGAAGTAATCCCTTGTTTCCACAAATAAGGCGCGACAACCCGCTCGCCATAATCAAACTGCGGATCCTGATCTCCTGCATCGATCACGATCGTACGCCCATCATCCAGATGTACGACACACGCATCGCCTTGACCCACATCTAAAAATGTAATCACCGTTTTTTTAGAAGTCGGTATATTTTGGAAAATCACTCCAACACTTAAAGCTGCAATAACAACCCAAACGGCCCAGCGGCGCACCAATTTCCTGTCCCAAAAAAACCACACGGCCAGCAATAAATAATAAACGCTCAATACGATCATATCCATGCGGTAAAACTGCGTGTAGGCAAAGGGAAGTTTAACGGAAAACCGGGCCGTGGCGATCATCAATCCGATCAGATAATCGTTGAGATGGGCATACCATTGGGCAAGAGTAAACGAAAAGGAACCGACTATCGCGGACAAAAATCCCAAAGCCATCACCGCCGATGAAATCGGTGATATAAAAACATTTGCTATCAACGCAGTAAGTGGAATTTTATAAAAATAATATGCCGTAAACGGTAAAGTACCGATTTGCGCCGCTACCGACACCAATAACCCCATAATGACCCATCGCAACACCGCCGGCGTACGTTCCGTTAGAATTCGTCGCTTTTTGCACCATGCTTCCAGACGCGGATAGATAATAACCAATGACAACACCGCCAAAAACGAGAGCTGTAAACCGATATCAAAAATCGCCAAAGGATCCCAAAAGAGAATGATCAGCAGTGAAACGCACAGAGAATTGATAATATTCGTTCGACGCTCCAATAACGTACCGAATAACACGACGCCGGTCATGATACCGGCACGCACCGCCGGCGGCACAAAATCGGCTATCCACACATACAAAAAAAGACTGATCAGCGTAAGAATAATACGCCATGCGTACGGCACACGTAAGACACTAAATAGTCCGAGGATTAAAAGCGAAATAAAAACCACATGTAAACCGCTGATCGAAAGAATGTGAATCGCGCCGCTATACGAAAATGCATTAAGAATCTCCTGCGGTATATCGCTGCGATCACCGACGATAAGACCACTGGCTATGGCGGCATGCAGCGGCGGAAGCGTTTTTTCATTGAGCTCAATGATAAAGTGTTTGATCGGTAAGATAAAAAATTCTGTCACCGGATTCAGTGACGTATGACCTTCGATGCGAATATTGGCCGCGTCGCCGGCATACATGACACCATATAATCCGTGGTATGCAGCATACGCCGCAAAATCAAACTCTCCCGGATTACGACTTCCGCGCGGAGAACGCAGATACCCCCAAATCGAAATGCGATCGCCATACGCCGGGCGAACGGTCGAATCAGTAAAGCATACAACCTGGATTTTTCCAGACGACGGTAAAATTAAATTTCGGGTAAAAACGACCGAGTCGGTTTCCACCGCAAAACGTGTTCGCTGAGTGTTGATTTGAGGATCGTTGACGACAGTCCCGTGTACCAATACTTTCTGATTCAAATCAAGGTAAGATGAAACGTGATGCGCTTGAAATTGGTTATCGGGCATACGGCCCAATACAAGAAAAAACACGACGGTGACTTGAACAAACAAACCCCAAAAGTGATTTTGGAAGCGCCAATACAAAACGATACCGGTCAAAACAACGAGCGAAGATACAATGGCATTATTTATCGGCCAATGGATTTCCGGAGATACTGCATCGAGAATAAGTATGGAAACGATGTAGAGAATGGTAAGCTTGAGCGCGGGATAAACCGATGTATCGCTTCGCATATCAAAGAATGCCGACAGCCGGTCGTTTTATCCATCCCACGTTTCCGTCATCCAAACGCAGTTCCAACCATTCGTTGCGCTCCGATCGAATAACAGCTTTCGTGCCTTCGTGCAGTATGAATACGGTCGTTGATGTTTCAATCGGTTCATTTTTAATTTCCACATAAGGAACCAAAATCACGGCTTCGACCCGATTGGATTCGCTGTAGGCACGCCATAAAAAAACAGATGCGTTGATACAAAGAAGTGTGATCCATACCATGCGCAATATCCGGCCCGTGCGCGCCCTTCGCCATTGCGGGCGTACTCTTTGAGCAACCAATAAAGCGACAAATCCGTTTACAATACAAACCAGCACAAAACCCCATTCGGCAAGCGAAATCGCTTGAAGCGTAGCGATCATCCATACGACCCATTCCGGTCTGGGCGGTGTGACGATTTTATCTTTAAGCTGCAGACGTGTCAATTCGAGATTAAACCGTACATCTTCGTCGGCAGGATGCAAACGTAATGCTTTTTCGTAATAAAACACGGCCATACCAAATTGTTTCGTCCGGTAATAGGTATTGGCTAAATTATAAAACAACGCGCCGGAAACCGAACCTTGATCAACGAGTTTTTGGTATGCATCACGGGCCGCTACAAAATCACGCGCCTCATAAAAAGCATGCGCCTTCGCAAACAGGGTATCATTTTCCTGTGCCCATAACACCGGTGCAGCGCTCATCACGATCCAAAATAAAAAACGATTCATAGCGCATTGTCCATATTTAAAATAGCTGCACGAATACGCTCGTACGCATCATCCATCCGTGCGCGCGACTTCCCGTCGGGTGAAAAACGCGCTTCATCACACATGTGCATGCAGTCCATATATTCCGTTATCAAATTGTTTTCCACATTCCGTTCGCGCAAAATTTCTGTTATGTGCTCGCGAGTGTACACATTTTCACCGACATGCAATTTATCGGTGATAAGGCCGTTTAATGTTTTGGAAAGTTCGGTATAAAACGAATCCTGTTGATTGGATTTCATCAACGCTTCAGCCGCTTTGAGACGTTTACGCGCCAGGGGACTGGCTTTGCGATATCGCAAACCGATACCGTCTTTTTGCAATTCTTCGTGTTTAATCGCCCACACATATACCGTACCCCACAAAAGAAGCGGAAATATCATTCCCGCGATAAACCACCAGCGAAAATAAACCGGCGCATAACTTTCTTCCGAAAGATTTTCCGTTTTGATAAAACGAATGTCTTTCGCCAACAACGCGATTTCCTCTTTACTCAGCGCGTTATGCGAAAAAATACCGCCTCCCGTACCTTGTGCTATGGTCACACGGTGAGGACCTGATGATTTAGTAACGTATTTTTTCAAAACCGGATCGTAATAAGAGAGATTAAAAACCGGTATCTCCACTTGGCGCGGTAGCCGCGGCACACCGACATATTCAAAAACTTTACTGCCGCTGACGAGATTAGAATTTTTATTCAGCGTTTCGGACGATTTCGGATCGTACCGCTCAAAATCATCGCCGAAAGGCGTCGGTGGAATCTCGGCGGATTTAATGTTTCCTGTTCCCGATATGGTGATCGTATACGTCAGCGCTTCACCCGTTTTCAAACTGTTTTTGTCAACCGCTGTTTTTACGTCAAATTGTCCGACCAAACCCGAAAAATCCGACGGCGCATTTTCTTTGGGCAACGGGAGAATATTCAGCTTCACAGGTTCCGATTGCAACTTGACCGTAGCTGTCTGTCCGAAAGGATCGCCGAACGGAGAAAATAAATCATCCAACGAGTTTCTGCTGCGGCGTGGAATGCGCAGTTCGCATTCGATTTCCGACGGATCTATCGTTAGCAAACCGGATCGCGTTGCAAAAAGCCCTACCCGCTTGATCGTATATACCGCATACGCCACGCCGTTGATTTGTTCACGGGTAGATTGTATTTGTTGCGGCATGGGAAATTCTTCAGCCCAAAATCCTGTAAAACCCGGCATCCGGCTTGGCGCGTATTGAGTGATCGGAATCCGGCTGTAAATTTTTAGTTCGGCCGTAATTTGTTCACCTTGGAACGCTTCTTTTTTGGAAACCGTCAATGCGAGAAACGCATCGTTAGTTTTTTCCGAACGCTGGGAACCGGATATGCTTCCGCCCGGAACGACTTCGATCGTGAGCGCCTGCGAGGATACCGTTTTTCCGTCCACACCCACGGCCACTGGAGGGATCGTCCAGCGACCCACATCTTTCGCACGCAAAATAAAATCGTACGATTTGGACATGGAGCGACGACCGTTGATAATAGATATGGACGTGGATTCGCCCGCACCCTGATGCATGACCTCAAGGCCTTTCATTTCAGGCAATTGGGGAAGCGATGTGATGCGCAGGTTTTCGCCCGACACTTCGATGCGCAGTTGAAATGACGTACCTTGTTCGATGACGGACTGCTCTACAGAAGCCACGCATTGGACGGTCTGCGCTTGCAACGCCGAATACGATAAAAAAATTAAAATCGCTACACTTCGCATGACGTGTTGACTAAAGCCGATGATGTGTTTTACCTGATCTATACGCAAAAAGCTCACAATAGGATTCAATCTATAATTTTGAGAAAACGCAATTCTTTGCGCAGCTGATCCGGATTTTTGTAATGAATCGCGTGTATGCCCAGTCTCTTCGCCGCCTCGGCGTTTTGTTCACGGTCATCTATGAAAACGCATTCTTCAGGTTTACTATGCGTAATCCGGAGCGCTGTTTCGTAAATTTCTTTGGTCGGTTTGGTAACACCCAAATAACATGAAGAACAAAACACCTGAAAATACTGTTTGAGCTTGAAACGCGCGATGCGGTATTCGTTCAGCGGCAGCGATTCATTGTTCAATGTGGCCATAAAACAACGGCCCGCCTGCGCGACTTCCGTCAGCACATCCATTCCCGGTAGAAGCTCGGATTGGCCAAACATGGATTCTTTAAACGGCTCGCGGGCGACGTGATGCATATCAAAGAGCGTCATATCAAGATATTCATCCAGCGAATAATGCCCGGTCTCAAATCCTGCGGCGACTTCACGATGACGGTCGCCGAATTCGTCTAAATGTTGTTTTTCCGTAATTCCATGCGAATTCAGCACTTTGATTCGCTGTTCGCGATCCCAGGCATTGGTCAAAACTACTCCGCCGAGATCCCAAAACATCGTCGTGATGGGTCGCATAGTCGTGCTCTTTCAATTAAGTGTTTTTTTAAAATTGAAACGAGGGAACTTATACAGTGCACAGGCTTTTTTCAATACCTATATGCTAAAAGAATTTACTGAGGAGCATATCCGTTTCCGTCATTAACGTTCCTCTTTCCTGGCATGGCGTTTCGCTTGATAAAAAAGCGGAATATGGTTATAGTGTGATCATGAGCAATACCTTGCACGATGATATCCGTAGATTGTTGATTCAGGAACAGGATTTGTACGGCGATGAATTTACCCGCGACCCCGCCGCTTCCGGTCTTTGGAATCATGTCTCATGGGATACGCCGGAATATTCTACCACCGATGATGAAAGGCCGCCGGTTGTCGCCGAGCGGATCGAAACCGACATGCCCAAAAACATCCCCCTTCCGACGTTATCCGCTCTCCAGCAAACCATCAGTACCTGCACCAAATGCGAATTGTGCAAAACGCGCAAGCAAACAGTGTTTGGCTCCGGTAATCCGAATGCCGACATCATGTTTATCGGTGAAGCGCCGGGTGCCGATGAAGATGAACAAGGTTTACCTTTCGTAGGTCGCGCCGGTCAGCTTTTGACGAAGATGATCGAAGAGCCGCGTTCTCTCAATCTGCCGCGTTCGGAAGTGTATATAGCCAATATCCTGAAGTGCCGACCGCCGGGCAACCGTAAACCTTTACCCGCCGAAGTCGCACAGTGCGAACCTTATCTCATCACGCAGATCGAATTGATCAAGCCGCGTATTATTTGTGCACTCGGTGCGACATCCGCCAATACGTTACTGAAAAACAACACACCGATCGGTGCGATGCGCGGGCAAACGTTTGATTATCACGGCGTACCTTTACTCATAACGTACCATCCGGCCGCTTTGCTGCGCAACCCCAATTGGAAAAAACCGGCCTGGGACGATATGCTTACACTCCGCGCCATGTATGACAAATTGAAAAAATAAACACCACTTCTCATGGCCCGCGAAGAAAAAGAAAAAAACGCCTCGTACAATGATGTCCTCAAAGACGTGCGCAAAGGAAACGTCGCTCCGATGTATCTGCTCTACGGCAGCGAAGTTTTTCTCGCTGATCAATTGGCCGATGCGATCGTTCAAGCTGTTTTTAATGCCCCCAAAGACGACTTTAATTTGCATATTTTTTACGGCAAAGAAGCGCCGCTGGATACGGTGATCAGCACGGCCTTGGGTTTTCCCGTCATGGCCGATCGGCAAGTTATTATTTTGCGCGAAGCCGATCAGTGGAAACTGACTAAAGATAAACGCGACGACCTCAAAGATCTATTCCCCAAGTTCCCGGATACTACCGTATTTATAGCGATCGGCAGCGGCATTGATGTGCGTACCAATCCCTGGGCATGGATGCGAAAAAACGGCATCGCCATCGAATTCAAACCGTTACGCGAAAATGAAATTCCCGTATGGATCGATCAATTTCTTGATGAACGCGGAAAAAAAATCACGGATCAGGCGTCGTTGTTGCTTCGAACGCGCGTAGATCTATCGCTCAGAGAGGTGCATAATCAGATTGATAAATTATGCACGTATATCGGCGATCGCGATACGATCAATGAAGAAGATGTCGAAGAGGCCGTCGGCATTTCCCGCCAATACAATATTTTTGAATTTTGTAATGCCATCGGTAAACGCGATCTGACTAAAGCCATGGCGGTGTATGAACAAATGGCGCGTTTTGGCGGTGAGCCGGTGTACATGATCGTTATGCTCACGCGGCACTACCATATTCTCCTCAAAATGTGCGAAATGCGTGATCAGGGCACCGCGCCTTCACAGATTCAAGCCGTGATGATGACCGAAAACCGGATTTTTCCCAATTTTTTTCAAACCGACTATTGGCCGCAGGCGCAGAAACATAAAACATCGGATGTCAAACTCGCTTTCCGTTGCCTTTTGCAGGCGGATATTCAGCTTAAGTCCAGCGCCGTTGACAAAGACATGCTCATGCAACATCTGATCTACCAGCTCGCCACGAGTACCGCCGTATGACATCCGAAGAATCCAAACACGATCTCATCAGCGAAAGCCTCCGCGAACTGGTGCGTACGCCGCATTTGGTACGGCAGGCCTTAAAAAATTATCAAAAATTGTCGGATGAAGAAGTGATCAACCGTTTTCAGGAAGGCGATCTCGTAGCTTACGACGTGATCGTGGCCCGATACAAAGATCAGTTGATCAACTATGTGATGAGTTATGTCGGCGAAAAAAAAGATGCCGAAGATATCGTGCAGGATACGTTTGTCAAAATTTACCGTTTCAAACAAATGTATAAACGCATTGCCAAGTTTTCTACATGGGTCTATACTGTCGCCGGCAATCTTGCCAAAAGCGAACTGCGCAAACGCAAACGCCAGCAACTGTATCCGATTTCCAGCCTGGGGACGGATGAAAAAGAATTTGAAGCGGTCGAAACGCGGGTCAATGCGGATGAACTCACGGATTCCTCCGTGAAAAAAGATTTGATCAAAAAAGCGATTAAAACATTGCCGGAGCGATACCGCGAAGTGATTCGCCTTCGTGAGATAGAAAACCTTTCGTACGAAGAAATCGCGGAACAAACGCAACTTCCGATCGGCACCGTACGTTCGCGCATCAATCGCGCCCGTGTACAACTGCAATCCAAATTGAAATTTTTGGTGGAAAAATGAAAACGTCAAAAAAACTTTCCCACGTGGACCATCGCGGCAAAGCGGCTATGGTCGATGTTTCCGGGAAATCGGACACCGAACGTAGTGCAACGGCAATGGCGCGCGTTACGATGAGCGCGGCGGCATTTGATGCCATACAAAACAACGCCATTAAAAAAGGCGATGTACTCACGGTGGCGCAACTCGCCGGAATCATGGCGGCCAAAAAAACTTCGGATCTTATTCCGTTGTGCCATCCGCTTAACATGAGCCGTGTGGATGTCGCCTGTTTTCCTGAACCGGACTCATTGTCCATTCGAATTGAAGCGACGTGCAAACTCCTGGGTAAAACAGGTGTTGAAATGGAGGCCCTAACGGCTGTAACGATTGCGGCGTTGACCGTTTACGATATGGCCAAAGCGATGGATAAAAAGATGGTCATCCGCGATATATGCCTGCTCGAAAAAAGCGGCGGCAAAAGCGGGGTTTTCCGAAACAACAAAATGAAACCTTAATTCTGATGCGTTTTTTTTTCTGTCGTATTGTTTTTATCGGGGCGATTTTATGGGCGCCGCTTTCGGCCCAGCAAATACCCATCGGGGAACATACATCCTATAAACTTTCATACCTTTCGTTTTCGGCCGCTTCGGTTTCGTTTCAGGTAACCGGCATCGTCAATATCAACGACCGCCCATGTTATCGCCTCGTTACGGATGCACAAACCACATCTTTTTTTTCGGCGTTTTATGATTTGCATAATACGTATGAAACCTTTGTAGATACCGTAACCGGACTGCCTTTGCGTTATACCAAAAATATCGCGCAGAAAACCCTCCGCCAGCATTTGACTATAAATTACGATCATGATAACCAAACGGCGCAGTATGACGGCGGAAAATGGGATTCCGTGTTTACCGTAAATGTGCAACCGCAATCGCATACTTTATTTTCAGCGCTATTTGATTTGCGACGACGGACGATGTACGAAGGAAAACAATGGGTTTACAATTTGGATAATGAGACCGAACCGTGGAAGATACAGGTCACCGTTTTATCGCGTGAAAATATCCCGGCGGCAGGAAAAGAGTATCCCGCTTACAAATTAGAAGTTCGATTCATCCCCGTCGGCGAAGAAAAAAAACGAAAGCATACCGACATCGTTACGCGGCGATTGGTACAAAGTGCGACAAAACTATATTATTGGATTGAGGCGGATGCGCCGCATAGGGGTGTGCAGATCGAACATGAAACGTCCCCGTTTAGTACCTACACCATTCTGACCGGTACCGGTAAATAAATCATTACGATTCTTTGAATATTCTATTCATGAATTTTTCATAAGATTTTTCATTGACCGGGCAAATCTCCGGCATCATGCTCAATGTAATGTCATAATGAATAAACGCACGATTGGCCGTAATCTTCAGGAAATCTTCCTTAAACTGCCATTCGGTATGAATATGCGGATTAAGGTCGTTGGGAAGCTTATTGATATAGTGGTCAATGGATTCATGACCGTAGCAAGGGCATAGTTCGTATTCGGCATTTTGTTTTTTCAAAAATGCACGCATCGCCGCTTTATCCAAATGAAAGGTATTACCCTGCCTTTTTCCGAATGTGTACCAAAGTTTGGTATGATACTGCGCATAGTATGTCAGCGGATCCTGCCACCGTAGTACGATATTTCTCCCGTAGCAGCCGATAAAATCAGGATAAACGCTGACTTTGTTTGTACCGCAATAGTCCTGCAGGTTTAGGTTCTTCCGATGACCCCAATATTGCTGATAACAGGCATACCACGTTTCAAAATCGTCTTTTTTGATCTCATCGCCTTTGAGAAAAAAACGCGTGTTTTTCCACGGTCCCGCCAGCGCATACAATTCCTGAAACTTGGAGAAATCTTTTTTGAAATAAATTGCACGAAACCACGTCATGCCGCGCTCATCTACCAGCTCTACGAAAAATGGATTTTTTTTGGCTATGGCAATCGCCTGATCGAGCTTACCGGACGAAGCCATCTCAAATTCGATAGCCACATACCAACCGCGGTCTATCCAGGCTACTTTGCGATGATCTTGAGCGGCGGCAGAGTCCGAAGCCGGTTCGACTTTATGTTTAAGCATATTCCTGTTTAATATGATTCCGTATGACTTATACTTTGAGTATAATAAAAAACCTTCAACAAAAAAAGGCTGCCTTTCGACAGGCAGCCTTTTTGGTGTTCTACTATAGAAGTACATATATTTTCAATTAATGCATAATTAGCTTACCTGATTAAAAATTATTGAATGTACTTTTTTGCAATTTGCACGGAACAACCCTGTATGGATGCAATAAAATTAACTGTTGAAATTGAAAATGACCCAAAACACCCCGATACTCTGTCTCCGTATACGCTTGAATATTCCGATGGCTTGGAACCCATGATCTGATCTAAAAAACTCGAATATGTGGAGTCTGTCCCAAAACCTCGTATCTGGCCAAGCCGCCAGGAATAAAGAGAAAGATTTGAATCAAGCGTAACTACATTGCTGTATGATTCAGTATTGTCTGAATTATTATCAGACAGCAAAACAACACCGCTATCAATTTTCCCAAATGAAAACGCATACGAGAAGGGTACATCAACATCATACGAATTCTTATTTCGAACAAAATTCAACCTCGAATCAACATCTCGCGAATACTGTAAGTGGAATGCCCCTTCCAATGTTCCGTATTCTGTACGATTTAAATAGAATTTATTTCCACAATATAGAGTATCATTATCGCCCGGAAACTCGATTACGGGATCGTTTGGAACTCTTGTGGTGCCCGTAATAATACGTCCATCGGTTAATTCTACTTGCAGAAAATAGCGATTCCCATTAATTATTTTAAGTTCCCTCTTTTTGTCAACAAATATTGTATATCCCCCTAGATACTCTCCTATAAATGTAGTATCCAACTCCACGCTACCGGAATCACTCCAAATTTTAACTTTGGCATCGTCAATAGGAGTCTTCTTGTCTTGATTGACAATAAGGATACGGGGCCAGTAAACGCCAACTGTTGCTGGAAAAACAACATCAAGCTCTTTTATATATACTTTCGAAAGAACTCCTGTAACAATAACTCTGTCTTTCCGATTATCATTTTCACATCCCCAAAAAATAGATAAAGCCAGTATTGATACTAAAATCATAATTGTTTTCATATAAAAATTCACGTGGTGTGGTTTTAAATTAACTATTTAACAAACGTAATGCTATAATCACAAACCAGGTTCCCATAGGCATCCCGAACAGCAGGACAGCTAAATTCCGAAGACGAACCAAAACGAAAATTGAGGTTTGTTGGTGTTATTTGCAAGATATCGCCATTATAGAAAGAATCGTTTTTGCTTCCTTTATCATGAACATCCCAAATTTGATAGTGAAGATTCCATTGCGCAGGAAAAACCGATTTTGAGAGATCATGATAGTACTGTGCGCGAGCATATCTGCGTGTGTTGTTGACAGTAGTATATTTGTGATATGTTGTACCCGCAACCTTATCATTCTCAATAAAAGACAGCCCCGTATTATTAAACGATGAAAGCAACTTTATTGGCGTAGAAAATATTTTTGTTTTGGTACCCTTCGGTTTTTCTGAATCCGGTAAAGTATAGGTCGAGTACTTACTTTCCGAGTTTATTTGATTTGCATAGGCTTTGTCCTTAGGTGTACCTGAGACCATAAGTATTTCAATGTCATCAGCGGATGAATCGTATTTTCTAAACAGTCTCATGGCTTTAATTTTAAATTCAAAAGCCGAACTATTGTTGCTTCCTTTATTTAAAACAGATGGATCATTTTCTTCAGCTTCAAGAGTTACCATGATAGCGTTATAAGGAAGAGACTCTAAAGTCAACTCGTTAAATTCCGTACGTGGGTCTAAACCGACCGCTTCAGAGGCCGTACTTGCCTGTGCAAGGTTTTCATTGTCATAGTTGGCGCCGTCATAGTCAAGGTTTTCTAAATGAACTACATCTACTGTGCCATCGGCCAATGTGAAAGGAACCTCCATTTCTTCCGCCGTCTCATCGTACACATAGTCAAAATCAGGATCAACGCCAACCCCTGGAGGTAACATAGCTTGCTTAGCAAGGCTCTCCTCTGTTAGTTCTGAACTGTTGTGATTAATTAACTCCAATTTTATGGAGTGCTTCTTACCATTTATCCATACATAATCCGGTATGTTTAATACTGCATCATTGGATTTTTGCAAGGATTTTTTTAAAGAAGAAAACGGAACGGCGGTTTTACGAATTGATTGAAACAAAGAGAAATCGAACCAAGTTGGATTTGAACCCAACGCCGAAGCAACTTCTTTTAGGTAAGGTGAAACTTGTTCTTCAGAATCGAAAGAAGGAATCTCCCCGAGTTGAAATCTATTATCGTTTTCGGGTTGATTGCAGGCTACAAAAGATAGAACTAACGCAAGGGCAACCCCCCCGCAAATTCCAAGCCAATTTTCTGGTTTTCAGAATCGAAATCATAAGTGTAACTCCCTATTTATTTATTTTTCCACACCACGTGAAGGTAATTCAATTTTATGATTTTTGGGTCGGTTACGACAAAAACAGTATACAAACATGGTACTATAATAATTTTTTTTTAAAAAAATCAATAATTGTTCTTAAAAAAAGGCTGCCTTTCGACAGGCAGCCTTTGAAATCCATTTATTCTTTCAAACTATTTTTTCTGATCGCCGAAAGGCAATTTGGTCGTAATGCCCACAAAAGGCATCACATAATTAACAGCCTTCAGAGATTTGTCTTTTTTCTCGATGAAAGTCCATTTGTAGTCAATACCGGCTTGCATGACAAAAGGTCCCATCGTATAGGCTTCATAACCGAGGATCAAATGGGCTACGCTGCGTTTGCTGCGAAAACGAAATGCATCCGCAACACCGTCTAGGTATCCTTTATCATACGTTCCCGATACGATAACTTTAGGAATCAGATTAGGTGCGGACATTCCGATATGGATATAAGCGCTCTCGGACTTTTTAGCATTGTCGGGAATACTGATACCGCCTACAAATTGAATCTTGCCGATCAGATTGGCATAGATTTCACCGTAGTTGCCCTGGACGGCTTCGGCGTCGACGACTTTGTAAGCCTTAGCGTCTTTATTGATTTCATAGACCGCGTCAAAATACTGCGGCATAAAGTCGCTGCTGAAAATACGACGTTCCAGTTTTACGCCTAACTGGAATACATTGGCGATGAGATTAAATCGGAAATTACTTCCCAACGCAAAACCTTGCCCCGCGCCGTAGCTCTTGCCCATGCTCGCGGCGGAGTCGGCGAGATCATCGTTTTTCAACATGCGCGCAAATTCTGTATACGGTTGTATTTGTAGAAAACCATTATCCACAACCGTGATACCGGCATCTACACCCATGACGGTCATACCTTGAATGGCCGTCTTATTATCACGATCCGTCATATACGTTGCGCCGAATTCCGTACTTTTGATGATCGGTATATCCGTTTGTTTGAAAGGTTTGACGTACGGACGCACACCGTAAATGCTCACGCGATCAAAATCACTATACACCGCTTCGAAACCGTATTGCTGTTCGTAATTGATATCTACATTCATACCGATCTTACGTTTTTCAAAGCTGATCCCGTTGGTATAATTATACATGATGAGACCATAACCCATCGTCGTTCCGGTCAGATCACCCAACCGCGCATAGACAGGATCTTTGTGTTTTACGCCATAACGGATATAGCGTATCATACGCAACGGCCCGACGCCGCCTTTAAATTCATCCGTACGCAGTTTGCCGTTTTCCGTGCTAAAAAGCAGAGGCACGTCCAAACCCATACCGAATTTTCCGAGCGTCAGTTCGGGTTGAATACGCAAACTGATATAACTTTTTCCGTCAATCGTTGTCACACCCGCCGGCATGGTAAATTGACTTCCGCCGGAACCGTCATAAGGTCCTTGAAAATCAAAGCCACCCGACGAAGAAGCGCCTTCACCGGTTGTAGGATTACCGCCTTCTTCTTGTGCTGACACGGAAAACGCTCCCGCGATAACCAACATCAGCATGACACGTAAGAACTTTTGAAAACGCATTGTACCTCCTGACATTATTAAATGTACGCCATTCATCCGATTAAACGGGCTAAGGTAAAACGAATATCGTCTATTTGCAAACTTGAAAATATATGCCGACAAAATAAAATCTTTGAGCATACAGGCTAAGATCATATATTGACGCCATAATTCTATTATCGGATTGACGTATGAATATTTCATCTCAAAAAATTATTTACCCTTTACTCGCCAGTCTGACACTCGGCCTAGCGCCTTTCTTTCCGGAACCTCATATTTGGAAACAAATTGTTAACATCACCAACGGAACTTTTACCGAGCCGCTGGATTGGTTTGATTTGGCCATGCATGGCGCACCGTGGATATGGCTGATCTATGCGCTTGTAAAACAATTCAACAAGCCCGTTGAGCCGTCATAGAATTTTTAAATCTGATAAAATCTCTTTGTAATATATCACACGGATTCTACAAACCCTTGCCTGTAGCGGTTCTTCAGTGATTTTTTTATTTTTTTTTGTTGACTTCTTTTTTTAGACAGCCTATACTTGACCCGTTCTTATCTTTTCAAGTTATTCCTTTCTGATTTGTTTTATTCACTTCGGTCGCCTGTGACCAATCCGCAAAAGCATTTCCTTTGCTTTGGCGTTACGATTTAAAATTCTTCTGCTGCGTAAAGTAATTAACGCAGATTGTCGGTATTGACAAACCTTACTCTTATGAGGAGGAGTATGAGGCTTGTTGTTCATCACCGCATTCCGGCTTTACAAAGGCCGTCCCTTTTTTGCCCGCCCTGAACGGTACGGATACCGTTTCGTTTTTCATTACTTCATTTTTATTAAATAACAAATTTTCCAACGGCATGGTTATGAGGAGAGAATAACCCATGAAAACAATGTTACGCCTAGTGCGTTATACTACACTATTATGTTTTAGTGTTCTGGCCTTTGCGCCGGTGTATGGACAACAATCCGTACCATCCTGGATTTCACAGGACAAATCGTTTAAAGAAACATCGAAAGAATTCGAACAGTACTGGAAAGGAAAAGATGTTCATGACAAAGCCGTGATTCGCGGCAAAGGATTCAAACAGTTTAATCGTTATCAATGGTTTTGGAGTACGCGTACCAACGCGCAAGGTGTTTTTGATCCCAGTTTGTACCTTGAAGCCAAAGCTGAAAAATATTCCAATTTTCCAAATTCCAATTTTGCACCGCGCCGCGGTATGAATCGCGCGATGGTCAACAGTTCCAACTGGACCACGCTCGGTCCGCAAACCGCCATACCGACGAACGGTGGCGCAGGACGTGTGAATTGCATCGTTTTTGATCCGAGCAACAGCAACACGATTTATATCGGTACGCCGGGCGGCGGTCTCTGGAAAACCACCAATGGCGGTACATCGTGGACAACCAATACGGATGAATTGGGTACTTTAGGCGTGTCGCATTTGGCGATTGACCCTACCAATACCAATACGATGTATCTTGCAACCGGTGACAACGACGCCGGCGATACGTATTCCATCGGTATTCTCAAATCCGTGGACGGCGGCTTGACCTGGTCGGCGACAGGATTGACATGGACAGCCAATCAACTTTATCGTATTTCAAAAATTAGTATCAATCCTACATCCACAAGCACGCTCGTCGCTACGACCAGCAACGGTATTTATCGTTCGACGGATGCGGGCGCCACTTGGACACAAGTACAAACCGGTAACTTCAAAGATCTGGATGTCAATCCATCCAACTATAATGAACAGTACGCCAGTTTTTACGGCAACGGCACCGCTTCTATTTATAAATCCGCCAACGGCGGCTTGACATGGACTAAATTGACTTCCGGCCTTCCGACGACAGGTGTATTGCGTTGCGCCGTGGCCATCGCACCTTCGACACCGTCCACCGTGTATGCGATTTATTGTGATAACACCTCGGGCGGTTATGGTCTCTATGGTATTTATAAATCTACTAATAGCGGTTCGACGTGGACACAAGTCAAAACCTCTGCCAGCCCCAATGTACTCGGATGGAATAGTAACGGCGGTGATACCGGTGTCGGTCAAGGTTGGTATGATCTCTGCATCACCGTTTCCCCGACGGATGCCAATACGGTTTATACCGGCGGTGTAAACATCTGGCGTTCTACCAATGGTGGTACAACATGGACACTGAATGCTCAGTGGCAAGGATCAGGCGCTCCTTACGTACATGCCGATCATCATGCGATCGAATTTTTACCCGGCAGCGGTACCACTTTGTTTTCCGGTAACGATGGCGGATTCTTCAAAACTACCAATAGCGGAACAACATGGACCGATTTTAGTAACGGCCTCGGAATCCATCAGTATTATCGTATCAGTGCAGCCAAAACCAGCGCTAATACGATACTCGGTGGCGCTCAGGATAACGGCACGGATCGTTATAACGGAACGAGCTGGTCACGCATCATTGGCGGCGACGGTATGGAATGTCAGGTAGATTATACCAACGCCAATATTCAATACGGCGCATTATACTACGGCGATCTGTATCGCACGACTACAGGTGGTACCCCGTCCAATATTTCCGATCCTACAGAGGATGGCGCATGGGTGACTCCGTACGTATTGCATCCGACGACCAATACAACCATGTATTATGCGACATCAAGTCGTATATATCGGTCAACCAATATCACCAATACCACCCCGACGTGGACCTCGATCAGCAGTGTGCTTGGTTCGGCAAGCGACCCGCTCACGGTCCTCGCTGTAGCACCTTCCAATGGAACAACGATCCTCACAGCTAATGCGGCAGGCGCTTGGAAAGGAACAGCCAGCGGCTCGACCTGGACATTTACAAGTTTGTCAAGCAGCGGTTTGCCGGCCGGTGTTACCTCATTTGCATTTCACCCTACGGATGTAAATACCGCGTGGGCTACCATCGGCGGTTTCACGGCGGGTAGCAAAGTTTATAAAACCACCAATGGCGGTACTTCGTGGACAAATATTTCCGGTTCTTTGGTCAATGTACCAGCTAACTGCGTCGCCATACATCCTTCCACTCCGACCGATGTCTATATCGGAACCGATCTTGGTATATTTTATTCGTCCAATGGCGGCACTACTTGGGAAGCTTATGATACAGGATTGCCCAATGTTATCGTTACCGATCTGGATATTCATGTAAGTGCCGGTAAAATTCGTGCAGCGACGTATGGTCGAGGATTATGGGAATCGCCGCTCAATACGACTACACCTTCAAATTCGGTAACTGTCACAGCACCCAATGGCGGCGAGTCGCTTACCGGCGGCAGTGCTACGACGATCACATGGTCCTCGACAGGAACGATTGCTAATGTCAAATTGGAATATTCCGTGAATGGCGGAACCAATTGGACGGTGATTACGGCTTCTACGACCAATGACGGTTCCGAAGCATGGACCGTTCCTTCTTCAGCGACGACGCAAGGTCGCGTGCGTGTCAGCGATGCATCCGTTTCTGCGACCAATGACATGAGTAATGCTAATTTTACAATCACGGTAAGCGCATCCAACAGTGTCACATTGACAGCGCCCAATGGCGGCCAATCGTTCACCGGCGGTAGCGCGACGACGATCACGTGGTCCTCCACGGGAACAATCGCCAATGTAAAACTAGAATACTCGCTCAATGCCGGCTCGACATGGACACAGATCACGGCTTCCACGGCCAATGACGGCTCCGAAGCGTGGACTGTTCCGAGTTCAGCAACCACCCAAGGGCGCATTCGCGTAAGTGATGCCGCAAATGCCGCTACGACGGATATGAGTGATGCTAATTTTACCATCACTACCGGTACGCCGCCGATTACGGCAGAGTCTGAAAGTAACGGTACTTCCGGAACCGCGGATGGTCCGGTGGGTACAGGTGTAGCCGTATCCGGAGCCATCTCATCAACTACGGATAACGACTATTATTATTTTGATGTATCAACCGCAGGTTCCATCAATATTTCGATGAGTATTGCCACGGCGAATAAAGACCTTGATTTCTTCCTGTATAATGCCTCGCTTACGGAAGTAGCACGTGCTTACACAACGAATAATCCTGAAGTTGTAAATTATACCGCCGCGGTTGGACGTTACTATATCAAAGTAAACGGTTATAATAGCGCTCAATCGGCTTATACCTTGACCGTGAGCGGCGGATTGGCTCAAGTAACCCGTGGTGGCGAAAAAGGATTGGCCGGTATTCCGCAGAAAGTCGAACTTCTGCAGAATTATCCCAACCCGTTCAACCCGTCCACAATGATTCGTTTTGGTTTACCGTCTGAAAACGACGTCACGCTCAAAATCTACAATCTCATGGGACAAGAAGTACGTACGCTGTTCAGCGGACGTATGAAAGCCGGTCAAAATGAGGTTTTGTGGGATGGTCGCAATGCCGCAGGGCAGCAGGTCTCCAGCGGTACCTATATCTATCGCCTGCAAGTCGGACAAGAAATCATTTCACGACGGATGAACTTTATCAAATAATTCATCGCGCTCGAACAAATACGAAGCCCGGTCTGAAATTTCAGATCGGGCTTTTTTTATAAACCTGCTGAGAACCTGAGTTTGTTTTGATCAGATGTGATGTACAACCTCAAACAATCGTTCTAACTTAGCTTTATCTAATTTTCCGTCGGTTCGTACGCTGCTGCACAGATCTATACCAAAAGGTTGCACCGTTTCGATAGCTTCGCGTACGTTTTCAACATTGAGTCCGCCGGCCAAAAACAGAGGAACTTTGATCGCGGCTCGGATGCGTGCGCTGATTCGCCAGTCGTGTTTACGGCCAGTTCCGCCAAGTTCCTTGACGGCCAATTTTTGATTTCCCGAATCCAGTAATACCGCATCGGCAAACTCCGATACGCGTATCGCTTCGTTGATGGATGATTCGTCCGTCACATGTACGACTTGTACGATAGCGATCCCCGGCAAAGCTTTTCGGATAACTTCGTAAGTACCGTTCGTCAAATGATCACATATTTGAATCGTATTGGTTCCACAAAACTTTTGTTGTGTTACGATCGCGGCGGCATCTTGTTTACTGGTCAAAAGAAACGAAGCTATCGGAGGGGGGATGATCCGCGCGATATCCCTGATTATTTCATCGGAAATAACCCCCGGCCCGCTCGGCATGGACGAAACCAATCCCAATGCATCCGCACCGGTTTGAATCGCTGTACGCGCCTCTTCGCGTGAAGAAATGCAGCAGATTTTCACTCGAGTACGAGACAAAAAAAATTCCGTTCTATTTGGTATTGGTGGTACGAAGCCGTTGTACCAATACGGCGAAAATATTACGGGTGATTTCGACCTTATCAAACAAGATCGAATAAAAATCATCCGATGACAGTTTTAAAAGCGTCGTATCGGCAACGGCGGTCACCGAAGCGGAACGCGGTTCGTTATCAAGCACGGCCATTTCACCGAAATATTTCTTTTCACCCAAAGTGGCCAAATCTTTGTTGCCTTTGTGGATCAAAACGGAACCGCTAACGATACCGTACATGGCATCGCCCTGATCGCCTTCTAAGAAAATATCTTGTCCCTTTTTGTACTTCACTTCTTCGATGGTATTGGCCAGCATGACCATATCTTCATCCGGCAAACTGGCAAAGAGATCTATTTCTTTGAGCAGCAGCACGCGCTTGAGTAAAGCCTGGCTATCCAATTCGGATGCGATATTGGCGCTTTCGCCTTCGATCATTTCCTCGACGGCGCTTTCTTCGATTTGCGGTATGACCGGTTTGGGAGCGCCCCCGCCGGCGGCAGCGACTTTGGCCAATTGCTGGCGCAACCGTTGCGTAAGCATGCGGATCACGCCTTTGGCAATTTCGATACGATCGGCGATAATATCATAAAACGCTTCGGATTCTAATTTGAACATCAACGTGTCTTCCAATGCCGTGACGCTGGCCGATCGTTTTTCGTTATCCAAAATGGCCATTTCACCGAAACATTGGCCCGGCCCCATTTCTACCAATCGCGTCTCGCCTTTATGAATCAATACTTTGCCTTTGATAACGACATAAAACGAATCGCCCGTCTCACCTTCGTGAAATACCGCTTCACCGGCATGACACTTGGCGGATTTCATTTGCAGGGCGATATTGGCAAGATATTCACCGGAAAGGGAGGCAAAAAAACTGACGCGTTTGAGGATCGCGACTTTTTGAATAATGTTTAGAACTTCTTTGCGCTCAAAACTGACCTGCGTATCGTGGATGAGTTTGCGCAGCGCAAACGCACGGTTGTGATCCCATTCGTCAAACTTCGGCGACGTGCTTACAAACTCCACGCACATTTTGAGCCAATCATGATCTTTGCCGTAAGCCGCCATCAGGGTATCAAAAAATTTGATCGCATCCCGCTCTTCGTTAAACTTATGCGAGATATGCGAATTGACGATTTGTACTACGGATGTGCGCAATTCGCCTTCCAGCATATTATCCAGCACTTCGACGGCATTGGCCTGTACGCGTTTGTCGGTATTGGACAGATTGAGAAAAACCGTAGTGATCACTTTGTGGTCATGCAAAAAGCCGAGCAGTTTAAATACGCGTTCAAACACGCCGTGGCGAATATGCGTTACGGATTCGATCAAAATCGCAATGCCATCAAAGGGTTTTGCGGCATTTAACGTTTGCGTAAAAAAGCGATGCTCTTGAAATTCAAGATTGATCCATTTTTCGATCAAGTCGCGATCTAACTCTACGTCGTGGTTACGAAATTGTATCTTGGCTAAGGAGTCTAATATTTTCAAACGCAGATACGGCCCGGCGTGATCGTAGTTTTTAAGCATGATGTCCGCACATTCCTGCGATGCGATCATCTCAAAAACGCGGGGTATGTATAAACTGATTTCCTGATACTGCCGGCTAAACTCCAGATACGTTCGCAGGGTCGGTACGATATCGGCCGCATCAAATGCCGACAGTGCCTCCATCGCTTTATGCCGTGTTTCTTTTTGTTTAAGCTTTTTGATGATCATCGGGATCAGATCGATCGCGTTGATGCGATGCGCCGCATCAATGGCAAATATCTGCACTTCTTTGGATGGATCGTCGAGAAGTTTGATCAACGGTTTATGAAAATTTTTCAGTCCGATACGACCGATGATGCGCGCGATTTCTTTACGATCATTGATGCGCGGACTTTCGAGCATCTGTTTGAAGATATCCACGGAATAAAATATACCGTCAATACCGTAATACTGCATTAACCCTGAAATGGCCGCCCCTTTGATCTCCGAATCTTCGTCAATCAAAAACGATAATATGCGTTTGATGTGGTTGTCATCCCCATACGCCGAAAGCGTGAGGATAGCCTGCACTTTCACTTCGGTATGATCGTCTCCAAGGCGTTTGATGACTTCATCCACAGCTTGCCGCGGTGTGATTTTTTCGATGACGCGCAGAGCTTCGGTGCGCACGCGCGGTGACTTGTGATGCATCAATGTCAACACGTGCGGGATGAGATAAAATCCTTCGATATTTTTTAGCGCGTCTAAGCAATACAATACGCGGCGGTCGTCTTGACTTTCCAGGCCTTGTACAAGTATCTCGATGGCCGAACTGTCCGACACGTTAAAATTGATATCTTTGAAATCAATCTGGTTGGCTTTGAGCGTAGAGAAAAGCGATTTGACGTATTCGCGCTTAACGAGGAAAATAGCGATGATACAGATGATCAGTAACCCGACTACGGCCAGACTGATATCGTTTACGGCGACCGGAAAAAAATGGGCCGACAAAATCAGCAGTATCGCGCTTCCGCTCTTTGATAATGGTTTGATGATCCCGTCAACAAAAACTTTCGCACGCCCGCGCACGTTGGCATGCAGCGGTACATACATCAGTTGGCTGGCCGACGAATAGATCGTATCGCTGAAAATTTTATCGCTCGCTTTCGCAAAAACGACCGCATTGAGTATCGGCATGAGATACAGCACCAATGAACCGATCATGACCGTGCCGGGAATCGCCGGCGCAAACCAAATACTGAGCGAACTGATCAGCAAAAAAATCGGCAGAATCAAAAGCGAAACAAGTATACCGTATTTTGATAAAATGCGCGAACTCAGAAAAAACTGAAATACCAGAGCGACGATACCCGTGTAACCGTAAAACTGACCTAACACGGCTGCCAATTCATCATTACGGTAGTACTCTTTGAGCACCATTTTAAACTGGTAATCAATAAACATGAGCACCATCGTGATGATACTTACGATGATGGCGATCAGTTTGAGATGATAGATACTGCCGAGTTTCTGCTTTTCTTCGGCTTTTTTATGCGCTTTTTTATCGGTCACACTGTGGGTTTCGCGTACCGTATCGGTAAATTCGCGGCGCGCAAGCAGGCGAACCAAAATCACGCACAACCCCATCAAGCCGCCGTACATCGTAATGAGATTGGACGTACCGATGGCATGCACCAAAGCTTTGATCGAAAAACCGCTGATCATACCGCCCAAAATACCGGCGCTCAGAATAATGCCGATCAGTCGTTTGGCCTGCCGCGTATCCAAAACGTCATTGGTAAATGTCCAAAACTGGAGTATGAGGAGGAAGTTAAATACTTCAAATCCCACATAGATCATGGGATACATCAGCGACCAACCGGAATCCACAAAAATACGTGTAACCCCGACGGCCAATATCATACCGCCGGTAACGGCATAGATCAGCCGGTCACGTCGGAAGCGATCCACTATGGCGTGAAACGCCACGCCGCATACGCTGAGCGCAATGGAGATGGCAAGATACATGTACGACAGCTTGGTCGCATCAAAACGGCTAAGAAAAAGCGTGTCCGCAGCCGTTCGTCCGACGATGGTAGCCGCCGTCATAAAAAAAAGATATGCGAAGAGAATCCCCGTCTTAAAGTATTCCTCTCGTTCTACGGCAAGAATACGTCCAACGCGAATCGTCGAGATTTTAGAAGCCATACACCGTGTTTGGCAAGACCTGATTCCAGTAAATAACTAGCGGACACAACAGTATGTAATGTACATAACTTTTAACGATAGATGCAAGCTGCGTACATGGCAAACCGGGAGACAACATATGGAAGATAAATAGATAATAAACGGAATAAAGTTCCTGTGGGATGAACTATGCGGCAGCTCTTTTTTTTGAAATTTTCTGACACCGCTCATATTGAAAGTAAACACAAAACATCTCGCAGAAACGCAAAGGAAAAACTGTTCAATTTCTTAGCAGCTTGGGGAAAATGAGTTCGTCATTGATCACTCCGATTCTTAATGCTCGTGAGTAAATCACCTCGCAAAGACGCAAAGGAATAAACTATTCAATTTCTTAGCGGCTTGACGAGAATGAGTTCGCCATTGATCACTCTGATTCTTGATGCTCGTGAGTAAATCACCTCGCAGAGATGCAAAGGAAAAACTGTTCAATTTCTTAGCAGCTTGGCGAGAATGAGTTCGTCATTGATCACTCTGATTCTTGATGCTCGTGAGTAAATTGGCTCGCAAAGACGCAATAGAAAAAACTATTCAATTTCTTAGCGGCTCGGCGAGAATAGTTCGTCATTGATCACTCTGATTCTTGATGCTCGTGAGTAAAT